>CAYNUG010000064.1:0-8119 GCA_964400545.1 uncultured Clostridia bacterium
TCACAAAACTTAACGAACTTTTGGAACAGATACAGAAGGATCTTTTCAAAAAAGCTTTAGCTTTTAGGGAAGAAAATACCGTAACAAAAAAGACACTTGACGAACTTGTTAATTCAATACAGGAAAAAAGAGGTTTCGTAAGATCAGGATGGTGTGGGAATCCTAAATGCGAAGCGGAAGTTAAGGATAAAGTCGCAGCCACAATAAGAGTGATTGATGATGATAAAAACCCTGATCTTGATAAATGTCTCGTATGCGGGAAAGAAGCTTCATATACTGTGATCTTTGCCAAATCATATTGATAATAATTGAAAAAAATATTTATAAATGATAAGATACAATTATGATAATTGAGTGCCCGAATTGCAACTCCAAATATAATGTCCCTGATGAAAAGATCAAGGGTACAATAAAATTAAAATGCTCAAAGTGTTTTAATGTTTTCTCTTTTAGTAAAAAGGAAAAAGATGAATCTGAGAGCAACAAGGATACTGCAAAAATAATAGAAAAAAGTATTGGAGATTCCCTCTGGAGCAATGAAAATCTTAAACTCCCGGATGATCAGAAGATATCTGTTGCTGTTATAAAGGGTGCCAGAGCAGGATTTATTTATCATTTATCTAAACCTTACGTCCTTATAGGAAGGGGAAAAGTTGATCTTATAATTCCAGACAAGGAAATATCCAGAAAACATGTCGCCGTAGAGGTACGCAATAATAAGATCTATCTACGGGATCTTGGAAGCACTAACAGCACATTCATCAATAATTCAAAAGTTTCAATTACTGAAATAACCGATCAGACTGAATTCAGGATCGGTCAGACAACTCTGATGCTGATCACCACATCAAAGGATTAAAATTTTGTTGAGAGCAACAAAATTATTCATTAATTTTTTTCTTTCCTCTTTAGTATTTAATTTTTTCATTCTTATCCTTATCATGTTTATTAATCCCCATATCTTTTTGAGCGATATGGAATTGATCATTTTTTTTGTTAACCTTTTTCTCTTTTACGGACCATTATGGTTTCTTATTATGACAATAGTATTCTTTGTCATTCAGTTCTTCTCAGAAAAAAAATACAAGATCGGCATCTTATCACCTCCGACACTCACTTATTTCCTTTCTTTTACAATACTTAATATTTCTATAATATTTTATTCAAACTATGAATATTATTATGATTTTTTTCAGGATGCAACAAGAACAAAATTAGTAACAGTTTTGCTAATCAATCTGTTTCTTGTAATAACGGGAATAATCTTTGTTTTCTTCAAAAAAATAAACAAAAGTTGGGTTCAGCTTGTTTTCATTCTGCTTCTTATCCTTAATATGACAAACGCCTACACATCAATTCTCTCTATCAACAGAGATATTGAAAGCGATAAAATGATAACTCAGTCTATGGTCGAATCAAATCCCAGAAAGATCAGAATTGTGATCATGGATGGTTTGTCGCTTCAATTTATCGGATCGTACACTTCAGATCAAAATCTGCTCAATTTCAACCTTTTGATTAAGAACGGCATCAGAGGAAGGATAAGGGGATTTAAACCGAACTTCAATATGTCCCTTATTAATTCAGCTATAACCGGCCTCAGACCTTACAGATTTCGCTTCCATTCTGATTTCAAATTCCGCTTTCGGGATCTTACTTATGAATTTGATATGTTCCCAAAATATATATTTTTCAGGAATTCATCTGTATTAAATTCTACTACATTTTATAAAAAGAAAAAAAATTCGAATTATATCGATAAATTGAGTATGTATTATGAGAATTCAGGTAAAAAGACCATAAAGATATTTACACCGGAATATTATCCACGCTATTCTGAAAAAGCATTGAAGAGGAACAGCCATTTTATTAAATTCTTTTCTGATATAATCGGGAAAAATACTGAAAATGATAAAAAATTGAATATCCTTAAAAAAAGTTTCGCCTTTGATGATTTTTTGAAAAATCAGATCCCAGATCTTAAGGACAGAAACATATTTTATTCAATAGTCCGCCTTCCAGGACTCGGTGTAATAAGCAAAATATTTTATCAGTATTCAATGCATAATCTGTTTGGAGATATAAGTAATGAAGATGTTAAAAAATACGGAAGAATAATAGAACAATACTATAAATATTATGATTCTGTTCTCGGAACATTAATAAGTTCCACTGGTGATAATGAACTTCTCGTAATAATGAGTTTTTTTGAGTATGAACCGCTACCAGTTTGGCGAAGAATAATCGTAAATCTTTTAAGCAATGCTCAAAAGGAAAGCTTCGTATATTCTCCGAATTCATTGGGAACCTTATTAATGTATGAGAGAGGAAACATCAGAAAAGATTACAACCTTAAGACAATCTCAATTAAAGATATTTTCCCGACCCTTTTGTACTATTCAGGCTATCAGCTTTCGATGGATCTTCAGGGAGAGGTCATGAAAGAGATCTTCACTGATGAGTTCAAGTTAAACAATCCTATTGAGATAATATCGGAATAGAAATATTATAATGATACTATTCAGATTGACTGAATAAAGCGATTCAAATATAATCTTTAATAATGAAAAATTTGTTCCCATTGCTTATTCTGATCATTTTTTACTGTTCATGTTCAGTTAATAAGAACATTCCTGAAGTAACTCCTAATATTCATGTTGAAAAAATGCATGAGATTTCAATTGACAGAACGGTTTCTTCAATTATGAAAAGTGATTCAAATATACTATTAGTTGACTTGACAGGGAATATATATTCTTTTGATCAAGAGAAGAGGAACCTGAATACATTGCTAAGGGCCGACGATAAATCCAAAAAACATATCTTTATACAGAATGGCATTATTGCCGTAAGGTCTGTAAAAAATAGAGAAATATATGTTTACGATCCTGCTCAAAGCAAGATTTTGAGCAAATTGAAAGATATCTCTGTGAACAGGATCATCGGTCTGAACAAGGAAAATTTGATATTCCTTGATAATAACTCACTGAAGATCATTGATCTTAAGAACAACACCATAAAATTTTCAACGAACAATGATCACGGAAAGATCATTAATTGTGAGATTATAAATGGAAGACCTTTTATCCTTTCAGAACGATCATTACTCATTTATGATCCTGGAAAAAATTTAATTTCAGAAATAAAGATCAACTCTACACCCGTTTCCCCGTTTTTAAAGATAAATGACCATATTTATTATGGAGATAGTGAAAGGAATCTTGTAAAATTTTCAATTAACAAAAAAAAGATCATATGGAAATTAAAATTCCAAAAACAATTACTGACAAAACCTCTATCCTATAAGGAAATGGTGATCACTGCTCCGGAGGATAATAACATCTATTTTATTACAAAGAGGGGGGGAATAAAAGATTGGTACAGGTCTGATATTAGTCATATCTTCGCTCCCGTACTCCTGAAGGATCATTTGGCGGTTTTTAATCTTTCAGAAGAAGGTATATCCATTTATTACCTGGGAATTAATAAGCATTCCATATTAAAGATCAAAGACAGTTCTCTGAAACTGAAACTTCCGCCTCTATATATTGATGGGAGTTTATACTCTGTAGTATCTGAAAAAAAGCTTTCGGAGTTAAAACTCGTAAAAATAACAAATAGATTCGGAATTGATATTAAGACAGACCCTGCAGGAAATTTTGAAACAGGAAAATCTGTCAAGTTTCAATTGAAACCGGTAAACATATTAAAACCCGAGATCACGGTAGAAATTTATAATCCAAAAAAAAAAAGTGGGTTTCATAAACATATACTTTCGTACCAATCTTCCTCGTTTGCATGGATCCCCGGATCGGAGGGGAGTTTCACTCTTAATGTTTTAACAATAGACAGAAAGGGAATCCAGAGAACTGAAGTTAAAGAATTATTTGTTTCAAATCCCGGGAAGATTTATAAAGCATTACAGTTAAAGATCCATCGTAAATGTGAAAATGATGAACAAACAATAAAACTAAATGAAGAAAAACAGGATAAAGAATTATCTTATAAATAACGGGATCAGATTCCGGGACAACTCTGAAATTGGAGAATTCCTTACCATGCGTGTCGGAGGAAAGGTCGGATTTATAATTTTTATAGATTCAAATAGAGAACTGATTGATTTATTGAAATTTCTTCATCCACTTGAGGAAAATCATATATTAATAGGAGGAGGCAGTAATATCATTTTCCCTGACCAGGCCGATAATCTTATTGTCCTTATAAATAATACTTCTGATATCAGCCACATTGACACTCACACTCTTAAAGTCAATTCGGGATTGAAAAATTCTGATTTCCTTGAATATTGCAAAAAAAACAGGATTCACGGATTCGAATTTCTCGCAGGCATTCCTGGCACTATAGGAGGAGCGACGGCTGTAAATGCAGGTGCATTCGGTAATTCGATCTCAGAAAATATTGTTGGTGGAGACATATTTTCTGAAAAAGGAAATTTAAATTATACGAAGAAAGAATTCTTCAATTTCAGATACAGAAACTCAAGATTTAAATATGGGAAAGATATAATCCTGAATATTTATCTTAGATTTGAATGCGGAGACAAAACCTTAATAAAAAAAAGAATTAATGAAATAATAAAACTGAGAACAGAAAAACACCCCCCTTATTCAACATTTACAGCCGGATGCTTCTTTAAGAATCCTGAAGTAGACGGAGAAAAACTTTCCGCCGGAAAACTTATAGAAAGTTGCGACCTTAGGAAATATGAGACCAAAAAAGTGAAGATGTCGGAAAAACACTCAAATTTCCTTGTAAATAGAGGAACAGCGGGTTTTTCAGATATAGAAGCATTCGGGAAAAAAGTTCAAGAAACAGTAAAGGAAAAAGATGGTATATTGCTTGAAAGGGAAGTTATATTTGTTTCACCTTCCGGTAAAAAATTCTAATCTTAAAAGGATTTGCAGATGATAGGTGAAAAATGAGATTTATATTTATTTTTATTGATGGGATCGGGATAGGTAAGAAAGATGAAAATAATCCTTTTTTTTTTGCAAATCCTGCCATCCTCCGTCTTTGGCAAGATTCTGATCAAAATAACACCGGTATCACTTTAAAAGCGATCGATCCTCTGTTGGGTATTGATGGGATTCCCCAAAGTGCGACCGGTCAGACAACACTCTTTACCGGAATAAATATTCCGGAACTTATTGGAAAACATTTCGGAAGTTTTCCCAATAAAGCATTGCGTAAAGTAATAAAAGAAGAGAATTTATTGTTTAAACTCAGCAATTCTGGGAAAAAAGTAAAATTTGTTAATTCATATCCCAAACATTCAGAACTGTTTTCTAACTCTCATATAAATATTGATGAAGAAGGTAATCTGATATTCTCAGACGATTTCCCCGATAAATTCAAAAAGAGGATCTCTGTAACTTCATCAATACTTATTTCAAACAATATCAAACCGTTCGATATAGAAGATATTAAGAAAAAGAGATCTCTATATCAGGATTATTCAAACAAATCTCTTCTCAAGTATGGACTCGATCTTCCTGTATTCTCTCCTGAAGAGGCTGCAGGAGTTCTTTACAATACTTCCGGCAATTATGATCTTATCCTTTATGAATTTTTTCAATCTGATATTTACGGACACAGAAACAGTTTCAATGAACAGGTAGAACTAATATCCGATCTGGATAGCCTTCTAAACACTTTAATATCATTGCTGAACAATGAAGAGGATACGCTTCTAATAACATCCGACCATGGGAATCTTGAAGATGGCACCAGAAAATCACATACACTGAATCCTGTCCCGCTGATCTTATGGGGAAGAGGAAATAAAATACTATCTGAGAATATCGATAATCTTTCCGATATAACTCCTGAAATACTTAGTTTTTTAACTTCATTATCGAATTAAAGTTCTGTTTTATCTCACTGTTGAGATCTCCGGATGATATACCTTTTATCTCGGCTATTCTATCAGCAACTATCTTGACATTTGAGGGGTCATTGGTTTTCCCTCTTAACGGTTCAGGGGACAAATAGGGCGAATCTGTTTCTGAAAAAATTCTGTTAACAGGAATCATCTTAACTATCTCTCTTAAATATTCGGCTTTTTTAAAAGTAACTATTCCTGATATAGAAATATAGAATCCCCTCTTAATTATTTCTATTGCATCTCCCATATTGCCAGTATAACAATGGAAAACGACTGGAAGATCGAATTTTGTGCTTTCAAGTATCTTTATTATTTCCCCTTCTGCTTCTCTTGAATGAATTATAAGAGGTTTACCCGTATCTTTAGCTATTTCTATCTGTCTGAGAAACACTTTTTTCTGGACATCGGGTGGAGCAAAGTTGTAGTGGAAATCAAGTCCTGCCTCACCCACTCCAATAGATTTTTTATGTTCAAGAAATTTTAGTATCCTTTTTTCAACTATTCCGGAATAATCTTTTGCATTATGTGGATGAGCAGCTGTCATCATATAAATATCAGCATTTATTTCAGCAATATGTTCCGTTATTTTATGTGAATTTTCTTCATAAGGATCTGCAACTGAAACCAAATCTGTAACTCCGGATGAAAATATTTTCTCTATTATTTCCTCTCGGTTCTCATCAAAATCAGAACTGTCAAGGTGGCAATGAAAATCTGTATATTCCATATTTTATTATACCATATATGATCAGGTTTGACTTTTTTTTCCGCTTGGGCTATAAAAACCCTTAACTCATTTTTAAAGGAAGGCAATAATGGATTCATTTTTAGGATGGCTTGATAATATATTTGTAACCTACAACGAATATGTTGGCGGATACCTTCTTCTTGCTTTGTTGATCCCCACCGGAATATTCTTCTCGATCAAGTTTAAATTTCTTCATGTAACAAAACTTTGGCACTCTTTAAAAATAATATCCGGGAAATATGATAAAAAGGGTGATGAAGGTGATATCAATCATTTTCGTGCCCTAACAACTGCACTTTCGGCAACAGTCGGGACAGGTAATATTGTCGGCGTTGCACTCGCGATCTATGTCGGAGGGCCCGGTGCTGTATTCTGGATGTGGGTTACTGGTTTTCTCGGAATGATGCTTAAATTTGTTGAAAGTACTCTATCACTTAAATTCCGTAAAGTTAATGAGGACGGTTCTGTTTCAGGTGGTCCGATGTACTATATGGAACATGGACTAAAAGATAAGCTCGGAACATTCGCAAAACCACTTGCAATGATATTTGCAGGAGCGACACTGCTTTGCTCGATGGGTACAGGGAATATGGCGCAATCAAACTCAATTTCAGATATCCTTGGTAAAAATTATAATATTCCGACTTATATTTCAGGGATCATTATAACTGCATTTGTCCTTCTTGTTATTGTAGGCGGTATTAAAAGAATCGCTGAAGTAACATCAAAACTTGTACCTTTCATGGCTGTCTTATACTTTATAAGTGCATTGATAATATTGATAGTTTTTTATAAACAGATCCCTCAGGCATTTTATTTGATATTTACAGACGCATTTTCCGGAACTGCTGCCAAAGGAGGCTTTGTAGGTGCAGTCTTTTTGATAACTATCAGACAGGGTGTTGCACGAGGTTTGTTTTCCAATGAAGGCGGACAAGGATCGGCAGCTATTGCTCATGCTGCTGCAAAAACCAGGTTTCCTGTCAGAGAAGGACTCGTTGCTTCCGTCGGACCGTTAGTAGATACAATTATAATATGCACACTGACTGCACTGGTAATCATTGTCTCAGGTGCATGGACAAGCGGAATAAAGGGTGTTGGAATGACAGTAGTTGGATTTTCTAATGGATTTTCTGTCATAGGAATCGGTAATATAGCAAAACACGTTGTTGCAGCAGGTCTGTTATTGTTTGCGTTCTCAACGATTATCTCCTGGTCTTATTACGGTTCCAGAGCTTCCGAATACCTTTTCGGACCAAAATCTATAAAACCTTACAGATTCGTTTATGGTTTTTTTGTGTTTCTGGGTTCAGTATGGGGACTTGACCTTGTATGGCACTTTGTTGATATGGTCATTACCTTTATGACGATACCAAACCTGATAGCAATCCTACTCCTTGCACCAATTGTAAAAAAAGAAATAAAGGATTACTTTGACTATATGAAAACCGTAGAGTAGCAGAAGA
>CAYNUG010000064.1:8129-11472 GCA_964400545.1 uncultured Clostridia bacterium
GAAGATCATTTTCAGAGTACTTTTTTCAGTTTCTCAATGAAAAAATCATTATCTTTTTCAAACCCGATAGTAACACGCATGGCATCAGGAACTCCGAAAGCTCTTAAAGGTCTTATGATCACACCTTCTTTTAATAACCGCTCATTCAAACTGCTCACATCCGTTTCAGGGAAAAACATAAGGAAATTTGTTTCGGATGGAATAACATTTATTCCCATCTTCTGAAGTTGTGACAAAAGTATTGCTCTATTCTTCAAATTAAGTTCATAAGATCTATGCTTAAACTCATCTGAGCTGAGAGATTCAAGGGCAGCATTTTGAGCGATCCTGGTTACGTTAAATGGTGCTTTCAATCTACTCAGCATTGCAAGTGTTTCTCTGTGACCAAAAGCATATCCAATTCTTAATCCTGCAAGTCCGTAAATCTTAGAGAAGGTCCGAAGAATGATCACGTTCCTCTTCTTTGTAACATAGTCAAGCCCGTCTAGATAATCAATTTTATCCGAAACATACTCTTCGTATGCATTATCAAGCACAACAAAAACATTATCGGGAACACTTTCAATAAATTCAGCTATTTCAGTTCCCGGAATAATTGTACCGGTCGGATTGTTAGGATTTGTTAAGAATACGATCTTAACATTTTTATCCATTTTTTCTTTTAAATTTTTTAAGCTGAATCTGAATTTTTCATCCATTTTTACTTCAATATATGAAGCGGCACCACTGGTCTCTATTGTAGCGATCTTATACATAAGAAAAGTTTTTTCCGAAGTAATAACCTTCTCGTTAGGTTTAAGGAAAGCTCTTGTGATCATTCTTATAATTTCCACAGAACCTGCCCCGATCATAACATTATCAACATCAAGATTATTTTTTTCAGCAATCTTCTTCCTGAGATAATAACTATCTGAATCTGGATATGTTGATATGTTGTCAAGTTCTTCCCGGATTGCATTTCGAACATTGTCCGGTATATCAAAAGGGTTCTCATTTGATGCAAGTTTGACAATTTTTTTCAGATCATATTTCCTTCGCAATTCCTCAACAGGTTTCCCGGCTTTATAAGGCATTAATTCAAGCAGATTTGGGTTAACAAGATCGTTCATAAAACCTCCTTTAATTGAAAATACTTCTATTTATTATTAAATAAAGATGGTTGCTCTTTATCTTCGAAAAGCTCTGTGAGTTCTTCCAGTGAAGGCAATTGTGAAAGGTCATCAAGTCCGAAATAAAGCAGGAATTCCTTTGTTGTCGAATATAACAATGGTAGTCCGGGCACTTTTTTTCTACCGGAGATTTTTATTAGTTTCTTCTGAAGGAGACTCTTGACCGGTCCGGTAGAGTTTACATTCCTGAGATCAGATATCTCTGCAAGTGTCACAGGCTCCCGATAAGCTATTATTGCCAGTGTTTCAAGAGATGGGATCGTAAGTTTTGAAGATCTTTTTATAGTAAAAAAATCATTTAGAGATTCATGCATCTCAGATCTTGTGGACAAGTACAATCCTCCACCACTTCTATTAAGAGATAATCCCCTTACATCCTCTTTATATTGTGCCTCCATTTGCTTAATTATATCTTCAAATTCTGATATTGAGCTGCAATTAAGGAAACCAATAAGCTTCTCCGGTTTTACAGGTTCCCCGGACACAAAAAGGATAGCTTCAATAAGAGCAATTTTTCTTTCTAATGTATCAGGTTTAAAATCCGGCATATCACTCAATTTGTGATCTCCTCACTCCCATATTTCCATATTGAAATAGTATCAAATGTGGCTTTCTGTATAGCAATTATTTTTTTCCGTTTTATCATTTCAAGAATTGTAAAAAAACTTACGAGGATCTCTTCGATAGAATCCAGAGAATCCGAATATTTATTAAAATTAATAAATCCATCTGAATCAAGCTTTTTTAGTATCAATTCCCTCATTTTATCGATGGAATAATTTTTTTTATCAAGAAAAAGTACATCTTTCCCGTCTTCTCTATTCACAATATTAAGAAATATCTCTGCAAGCTGAAATGACGATACTTCTTCGAGATCATATTCTCTGTTCTCAAAATTTTCAGAAATATCTTCCCTCTTCCATAACATTATCTCCCTCTTTTCCATCTCTTTAAGAAGAACGGAGATCTTTCGTATCTTATCAAATTCGATCAATGTGTTTATCAATTTCTTTTCCGGAGATTCCTGTCCCTCCCGTTCAGTTCTGGGAAGAAGAGATCTGGATTTGATGTAAATCAATGTTGATGCGGTCATAAGGAAATCCCCTTCTCTTACAGGATTAATGCCTTTCCCTTTTTCAAGATATTGAAGATATTCAGAGGTAATATCCGAAATCCTTATATCCATAATACTCATTTTATTTTTTCTTATCAAATGAAGAAGTAGATCAAACGGACCATTAAAGAACTCGGAATTAATGTTGTAAACTTCAAGCCCTGGATCAAAATGCATCTCGCTCATTTCTAAACCTTCATGAGTTCTCTGACAGTTCCGAGAGTATCAGATGCAATTTCCCTCGCTTTCTTCGAACCATTCTCAAGAATTGCTCTTGTATCTGTGTTTTTGTATTTTTCACGTCTTTCCCGTACAGGTTCAAGGAAATTATTAAGATTTTTTATCAGTATTTTTTTACAATCAAGACACCCGATAGATGCACTTGCACAATCTTTAACAATATTCTCCTTTTCACTTTCCGAAGAGAATGATTTATGAATTGAGTACACAGGGCAATCTTCAGCAACACCAGGATCTGTTCTTCGCTGTCTCCTCGTATCAGTTTTCATTGGTTTAATTTTCGCTTCCACAGATTCGGAAGAATCCGATAGAAATATTGAATTATTATAGCTTTTAGACATTTTCCTTCCGTCTATTCCAAGAAGCTTTGGAACAGGTGTAAGAAATTCTTTGGGTTCACGAAAATATTCACCGTAGAGATTATTAAAACGACGTACTATTTCCCTCGCTAGTTCAATATGAAACACCTGATCTTCACCAACAGGGACCATATTCGCTTTCACAATTATGATGTCGATGGTTTGGAGCAATGGATAGCCGAGGAATCCGAGATTATTAATATCTTTGTCCTTTAACTGAATTTGCTGTTCTTTAAATGTAGGAACTCTTTCCAACCATCCGAGAGGAACAAACATTGAGAAGAGAAGATAAAGTTCAGCGATCTCTTTTATTGAAGATTGTACAAATATCACACTCTTTTCGGGATCAATGCCGACGCTAAGCCAATCTATCAAAGTCTCCTGAATGTAGGCATCTATATTTTCAGGATTCTGATAATCTGTTGTCAACGCATGCCAGTCTACAATAGAAAAATAGCTCT
>CAYNUG010000065.1:0-11407 GCA_964400545.1 uncultured Clostridia bacterium
GTGAAAATTCTTTTCAATCTTTTTTCAAAGTCATTAACGATGATTTCAATATTATTTTTTCAGATTTCAAAGGTATTATGAACATTTTTTCCAATCCGCCATATCTTAAGATCGGCATCGGGCATCTCAGTAAAAATGAGGAGATGAAGCGTGGGAAGTTCGAGATAGATATAGATTTGGAACAGATAGTAAAGAAATGCAGTTCAATACTCGGCAGGAGAGGAAATCTTTTTCTGATCCTCCCCTATGACAGATTTGATGAATTGTCCGATCTTTCATCTAAATGGGGGCTCTTTCCTGTAAAATTCAGGAAAGTGTTGTCCTTCACAGATGGAAAAGCGGAAAGATTTCTGATACAATTGTCAAATTATAAAGGTGACCCGATAGAGTTATCTCCTCTGGTCATTTATCATTCCGTCGGTATTTATTCTGAGGAAATGAAAGATATACTCGCAGGAAGGTGAAATGATTGAAAGCTTAAAAGAACTATACCGTTACAGACAGTTGCTGATCGTCATGGTTGTTAGAGAATTGAAAGCGAAGTACAGAGGGACAGTGCTCGGATTCTTCTGGAGCTTTATGAATCCCATTCTTCTTGTTACTGTCTACTCAATAGTTTTTGGTCTGATTTTTAAACCAAAATATGCTGAGATGGAGAAATCCATATACTATTCAGTTTTTTTCTTTACCGGAATTCTCCCGTGGACATGGTTTTCGTCTGCAATTCTGGAATCTTCAAATGTTCTGATAGCACATGGTTCCCTGATAAAGAAAATCAACTTTCCTGTAGAGATACTTCCGATGATGGTTGTTATAACGAATATGGTCCATTTTTCTCTTGGGATCCCGGTATTGCTCCTTGCGTTCATTATCCTCGGGAAATCTTTAAGTTTATGGGTATTGTTCCTTCCAATCGCAATGCTTGTTCAATTTGTTTTTACCATGGGACTATGTTTTTTTATTTCCGCTTTGACAGTCCATTTTCGGGATATTAAAGATTTGCTTGTAAATTTGATAACTCTCTGGTTTTTCGTGACTCCGATAATTTATCCTTTCTCATTTGATCCTATCCAGAAATCAAAATTCCTGAAACTTTTCCTGTCTCTTAATCCAATGACACACATTATAGAAGCCTATCAGTATATTTTTTTTTACGGTTCGCTTCCTCATTATAAAAAACTGGCAGTTACACTGATAGTGGGTATTGTTCTGTTCTGGCTTGGGTACAAATTGTTCGACAAACTGCGCGATACATTTGTTGAAGAGGTATGATATGGGATCCATAAAAGTTAAAGGATTATATAAATTCTATAAGAAATTCTCAAATAAACATAAATTTCTAACTTTGAAAAGTGCATTCTTAAGCAGAACCTTGTTCTCTGATCTTAAAAGCAGCGAAGTGTTTGAAGCATTGAGAGGGGTCAGTTTCGAGGTTAAAAAGGGGAAAACCCTTAGTATTATTGGAGAAAACGGTTCAGGGAAGAGTACATTACTGAAAATACTTGCCGGGATATCAAAACCGTCCAGTGGTGAGGTGAAAACAGAGGGTAGAATAAGTGCTCTTATAGAATTAGGTGCCGGATTTCATCCCGAAATATCCGGACGTGAAAATATTTTTATAAATGGGAGCATTCTCGGGCTTTCTAAAAAGAAAATCGAAGAAAAACTGGACAGTATAATAAGATTTGCCGAACTGGAAGATTTTATTGATAATCCTGTAAAAACATATTCTTCCGGTATGTATATGAGGCTCGGTTTTTCAATCGCCATTAACGTTGATCCTGACATATTACTTATTGATGAGGTCCTTGCTGTTGGAGACGCATCTTTTGTACCCAAATGTATCGATAGGATCAATGAATTTAAAAGGAAAGGTAAGACCATAATCTTTGTTTCACACGATCTCGCAACGGTGGAAAGGATCAGTGATGAAGTGATTTGGATAAAGGATGGAAAGATATACAAGAAGGGATATCCGAAAAGGATAACAGATGCCTATCTTGAATATATTGGTAGAAAGGATGAAAAAAAAGCATCAGCTGATCATCAAATGAAAGAAGCGGAAGGAAATCTGGACAAAGAGAAGCGATGGGGAAGTCGGGATGTTGAAATAACGAATGTAAAAATGAAAGATGAAAAAGGGAATGAGAAATATATTTTCTCATTTAATGAACCATTAAGTATCGAATTTGATGTCAATGCAAAGAAAAAAGAGAAAGATTTTGTGTTTGGTCTTGCAATCCTGAATTCTGAAGGAGTGAACTGTTACGGCTCAAATACATTGATAGATAATTTTAAATCAAAAGAGATTTCCGGAAAGGGGAAGATCAAAATAAATATTCCTTCCCTTAACCTTGTGAACGGAACTTATTTCCTTAATCTTGCAGTTCATAAGAGAGATGGATTCCCGTTTGATTATCACCATTTTTTGTATACTTTCAGAGTGGTATCGGTTTACAGGGATATAGGTATTGCCAGGGTTTCTCATGAGTGGAATTTCTCAGACAATATTAAGCTGAAGCGGGAAAGAAATGGACAAAGTTCACGTTCAACGAAAAATTACAGATCCTGAAGTATTGTCGGGATTAATAAAGAAAGCTAATGGGAAAAGGATAATTCTAACCGGAGGTATCTTTGACTTTTTGAAACCTTATCATATTGATCTTTTTGATTTCGCAAAGAGTCACGGAGATATTCTGATAGTTGCTGTTGAATCAGCAGATGTTTATACATCTGCAGAAGAGAGGCTGGAAATACTTGAAGCGGTTGGAAATATTGATATTTTGTTTCTTTATGAGAATGAAAAAGATATTGAAAAGATCGGAAGTCTGGTAAGTGAAGTTATATTCAACAGTGAATTTGGTTTTTCTGGTGATAAAATCTTATTCAAGGAGAAAGTAATAAATTTTCCAGTATGAAACCGGTATCCGGATTCTGAAAAAATATAATACCAAAGGGAGTTTGACAAAAAAAATCCTGTATGATAAAAATTTTTAATGAGAGGAATGTTTATATCTGAGAACAGGACACAATGGAGATGATTTCATACGGGAAATCTGATATAGGCAAAGTTCGTGATAATAATGAGGATTTTCTTGCATTAAAGAAAATCAATGATGATGAGAATCTCTTTATCGTTGCAGACGGAATGGGAGGTCATCAGGCTGGAGATGTTGCTTCAAAGCTTGGGGTTGAAACTTTTGTAAAGCATTATCGCGATCTTAGAGCGAAGGATTTACCAATTCCGGAATCTTTGTCCGAATCTATTAACAAAGCTAATTCTGCTATTCTTAAGAAAGCCTCTTCGGATATTGATAAGCGGGGAATGGGGACGACCTTTAGTGCTCTTTTGATTTCCGATAAGAAAGCATATATTGTTCATATAGGGGACTCCAGGATATATCTGGTTAGAGCAGATAAAATAGAAAGGATCACAACAGATCATACTTTTGTTGAAAAGATGGTGGCGGATGGCAGGATAACACTTGAAGAAGCGAGGCATCATCCTCAAAAGAATATACTCTATATGTCTCTTGGTGCGAGAGAAACCTTTTATCCTGATGAAATAAAAGGGTTTGAAGTAAAGAATGATGACATATTTCTGATGTGTTCTGACGGACTGACGGATATGGTCCGAGATGATGTAATTAAAGAATATTGTTTGTCATATCCTCCTGAAAAAGCTGTTAATGAGTTGATTGCTCTCGGGAACAGGAACGGAGGATTGGATAATATTTCGATAGTTATTGTTCAGATAGGAGGAGGGAAAAGGCACCGAACCGAGGCTATAAAAACGTCCGGGATCAAAAAGAGCAGGTCTTTTTTCCTGCTTGTGTCCTTATTCTTTCTAATGCTTTTAATTTTCGGGACAATTTTGTTGAAAAAGGAAAAGAGTTCTGTATTTCCGAAGGATATCAAGGAAATAAATTTTAAGCCTCTCAAACTGGAGGAAAAAGAGAAACTAGATCTTGTAGAGCAGTCACCCGGAAGTGATGAGAATAATAGTATAAAAAAAATTGCCGGAGCAAATACCCTGATGGTAAAATATACAGATTCACTCTCATTAATATTTACAAAAGATGAGTTTATTACCGTAAAGGATGGGAATGTTATTTTTCGGAATGATTACCGATTCGGGAGTATGCGGATTAGTCTTGACAGCATATATTTTGACAAAGGATCTAACGGACTTGTGGCAATAGATAATGAGAGAAAATTTTATAAAATGTTGGTAAGGTAATGATAAAGGTAGGACAGAAAAAAGGTGATTTTCAGATAAAAGCAGAAATAGGCCGTGGCGGTATGGGGACGATCTACTATGCCGTTGACACTATGCTTAATCGTGAAGTTGCTCTGAAGGTAATTCATCCTGATCTTGCAAGTAATGTCCAACTCATGGAAAGATTCAAGGTAGAGGCTATGACCCAGGGGCAAATGAACCATCCAAATATTGTGACCGTTTTCAGTTTTAATAAGATCGATGAAGAAAATGTGATTGCAATGGAATATGTTGATGGGAAAAATCTTAAGGATATTCTCAGAGAGCAGAAAGTGTTGTCGATCTCAGATGCGATCTTTTACTTAAAACAGATTTTGAAAGCGTTGGAATATTCTCACTCGAGAAATATAATTCACCGTGATATAAAACCGGCGAATATTCTTGTGGATAGCGATAACCGTTTGAAAATATCAGATTTTGGAATTGCCAAAGTGTTCGGAAAGCAAGGATTGACAAAAACGGGAATGCTCCTTGGAACCCCATGGTATACACCGCCGGAACAGATTGTGGGTGAAAATATAGATTTCCGATCTGATCTGTATTCAGTCGGGATAACATTCTACGAGATGGTGACAGGAAAGGTCCCGTTTGATTCTAAGACAAATTCCGATTTCCAGGTTCAAAAAGCACATCTTGAAACTCCTCCACCGAGGCCATCTATCTTTAATCCGGAGATAGGTACGAAAATAGAAAAGTTTATTCTCAAAGCTTTGCAGAAGAAACCTGAAAAAAGGTTCCAGTCCGCTTCGGAAATGCTCTCAGCGATCAGAGAGATTGAGAAAAAGATCTCTGAAACCGGTATTACGCGGAGTGGAATTGATCAATACACGAAGATAGAAGAAGATAAAAAAATTATTGAGAAGAGGGGGCACAGGCTCCTTTTCGGTTCTCTCCTTGTGTTATTTGTATGTTTGGCGGGTGCGGCAATTTATTTTTTAGTATTAAAAGAGAAACCTGCTGCTGCCATTAACAACAAGCCGGTTCATGTTACTCCGGATATAGGAACAATTACCCGGATTCCTCCGGAGAAACTTAGTAGTGAGATCAAAACGGACAATGATCCTGATTCGGAAAAGATTAATGAAGTAATGAGTAAAGGGAAGAGAGAAAAAAAAGAGCAATCCGGAACTTTTTCAAAAAAAAAGACAGAAAGTACGATCAAAAAAATAGAAAAACCCATTAAGATCGAACCAAAGATTCCAAAAAAGAAGAAAGTAGTTATTGATAAAAAACCTGAAGTTCAAACGACGAAGAATGATCCGGATGGAAAGAGTATCGTACTTGGAAAGGAATTGTCGAATGCTAATCTTGAAGCGGAGTTTATTCGATTGAAAAAACTTGTAGAACTGGGGGAATATAAAAAAGCGGAAGGAAGTATAAACGAACTCTTAGAATCCGGAGTGAAAAGTCCGGATCTGTATTCTATAGCAGGAAAAATGAAATTCATTCAGGGGAAATTTCCTGAAGCTGAAGAAAATTGGAAGAATTCTGTTAATAAAGGTGGGGCTGTCATCTTAAGATTCTATCATAAGCATGGATTCTTCAACAAAGGTTGTTCCGGCCAGATCAAACTTAAGAAAGGTCTTATAGTATTCAATTCGGTAACAAGGCGTTCACACAGTTTTGCTGTAACATCCGATATGATCATTGCTGTTAAAAAAAGGAAAGGGAATTTTGGTATCGAGATATCTTTTAATGTTAAGGGGAAAGCTAAAAAGCATGTTTTTATTTTAAGGAGGAGAAGCAGGAGTGGGGAGAAGTTCATTTCGGGTTTTATAAATAAACATATCCTAGGGGAAAAATGATGTTTAAAAATTTTTTCAAGAAATTTTCAAGAAAAAAAGAGCCATTTCCGTCATTCGAAAGTAAGAAGAAGTTCATGGTAAGTGATACCCCCGTTTCTTTTCCGGAAGAAACGATGGTGGAGAATATTACACGGGGAAAACCTCCGGAAATAAGTGAGAATAAAAAAAGTGTTTTTAATGAGATAGATGTCCTCGTTAACGGAGAAAAAATTTCTTCATACAGAGTATCTGATAAAGGGATCAGCGTAGGTCGTGACCCATCGAAAGTTGGAATTATTATAGCAGAACCAATTATTTCCAAGCTTCATTGCTCTTTTTACAGAGCCGGGAATAATTTGAAGATAATCGATCATAACTCTACAAACGGGATTTATCTCAACGGAATAAAGATTTCAGAACAAGTTCTTAACGACGGGTCCGTAATCTCACTTGGGAAAAAAGGGACAGTAAAACTGATAGTACACAATATCAGGATGATATAATGAAAAAATTAATTTTGCTGATAATATTATTG
The DNA here is from genome assembly GCA_964400545.1 of uncultured Clostridia bacterium. Classification (GTDB taxonomy): domain Bacteria; phylum Acidobacteriota; class Aminicenantia; order UBA2199; family UBA2199; genus UBA647. Next base: position 6,599 of record CAYNUG010000065.1, read on the forward strand.
TCTGTAGTTCTAATGCCAGATCAAACAATTGATCGTAAAACAATTTTTGAAAATCATTTATGGAAACAAAAATATGAGGAATATTCTTCTGATCAGGAAATTGTCGCTATACTAAGATCGAAAAAAGATAAAATAACTTCCATCAGTGTATATTTTGCTTTCTGGTGTGGGGATTCCGAGAACAATGTCCCTCCCTTCATTAAAATTCTCGATGAGATGAAGAACAGCAGTATTGGAGTGAATTATTTTATTGTGAAAAGAAAAGGCTCAAGTGGAAGAAAGTATTATAACGAGGAATTAAAGGTGGAAAAGATCCCCACTTTTATTTTTTTTAAAGATGGTAAAGAAATAGGAAGGATTACTGAAAATCCCAAGAAAACTTTAGAAGAAGATTTCCTGGAGATCGTATTTTAAATTTTTTTTCTGGTTTCCAAATCATACAAATTGACCTTTTCATCTGATACCAGGTTGTTCAATAGTTCTCTTATAGATAATCCTGAAACAGGATGTGTGAAATCGGGGATGATTTCGCTCAAAGGTTCCAGAATGAATCTCCGCTTTTCGATCTCCGGATGAGGGATCGTGAGGATGGGAGAGTTGATCCTAAGATCATCAGCAAAGAGGATGTCTATATCTATCTTTCTCGGTTGAAGATGAGAGTTCACAAGGTTCCTGCCTGTATTGCGTTCAAATTGCTTGATTGAATTCAGCAGGTCATAAGGTTCAATAGATGATTCCAGAACTATAACTGAATTCATAAAGTAGTTGGCGTGATCGCCCATGCCAACAGGACTCGTTTCGTATATAGAAGATTCGGAGGTGATTTTCCCCAACTTGGACAGGAATGCGATACCTCTCCTGATGAATTTGTGCCTGTCACCTTTGTTGCTTCCGAGTGATAAAATATATTTCATTTATTGAATTATCACACAAGTTTTTCCGGATTGCGAAATATTGACAACAGTGATTGTTTGATTATAATACTTTTTTGGAGGAAAAATGGCCAGAATAGAGCCTTTTAAAGGAGTAAGACCAAAAAAAGATCTAGCAGAAAAAGTTGCATCCCCCCCCTATGATGTTTTGAATTCGGAAGAAGCAAGGGCTTTTGCATCAGGAAATGAGTATTCTTTCCTTCATATTGTTAAACCTGAAATAGATCTTCCTGAAGATATAGACCATTATTCTGATAAGGTTTATGAGAAAGCGGCGGAGAACTTTTCAAAATTTCTCAAAGAAGGGATTCTGATCCAGGATAGCGAAAAATATTTTTACATTTATCGGCAGGAATGGAAGGGTCATACACAGATCGGACTTGTTGCCGGTGCCTCGGCTCAGGATTATATTGATGATAAAATAAAAAAACATGAGCTGACCCGTGAAGATAAAGAGAAAGACAGGATGCGTCATATCAGAGCTCTGAATGCCAATACCGGTCCGGTATTTTTGACCTTTAAGGACAATGAGAATATTACGGGATTAATGAACAGCTGCATGGGATCAGAACCTGAGTATGATTTTACGACCGATGATGAAGTTCATCACACTCTTTATCTCGTAACCGACAAAAAAATGATCGATTCAATTAAAAGATCTTTTGAAAAGATCGAGTTTTTATATGTAGCTGACGGTCACCACAGGTCTGCTTCTGGAACCAAGATAAAAGTTGAGCGTGATAAGGCGAATCCGGATCACACAGGTGATGAAGAATACAATTTCTTCCTTTCGGTGATCTTTCCTCACGATCAGATGAAAATACTTCCTTATAACAGAGTTCTGAAAGATCTGAACGGTATGTGCAAAGCAGAATTATTCCATAAGCTCTCAGATAGATTTACTTATGAAGAGACAGACCTTAAAAAACCGGAAAACAAAAAAGAATTTTGTATGTATATCGAAGGAAAATGGTACCTTTTGAAAGCCCTTCCCGGAAGTTACGATGCCGATCATCCTGTCGGATCCCTTGATGCTGCGATCCTTCAGGATAACGCTTTGGATTATGTTTGGGGAATCTCAAATCCAAGAACGGACAACAGAATAGGCTTTGTTGGGGGTATAAGAGGAACTGAAGAGCTTGAGAGACTTGTGGATAACAAGAAATTCAAAGTAGCTTTCTCACTTTATCCAACATCTATCGAAGAGTTATTCAATGTTGCGGATTCAGGAAATATCATGCCTCCCAAGTGTACCTGGTTTGAGCCTAAGCTAAGGTCCGGACTGGTCACGCATTTGCTTGACTGAGTATTCCCTCGGGGGATTTTCAAGAATCTGTTGCGAATGATATAATACTATTGTATCTGTAATTTTACTGGAGGTTTCATGGAAATACTCGATGGGAAATTTGTTTCGAAAAAAATTCTTGAAGATGTCCGTATTGAATCTGAAAAGTTGATCGACTCTGTAGGCAGAGCCCCTGGGTTGACCGTTGTAATTGTTGGTGAAGATCCCGCCTCTGCGATTTATGTCAGAAGTAAAGAGAAAAAAGCAAAGAAACTGGGATTTAAATCCGAAGTGATAACCCTGAAAAGTACTGTGAGTGACAAAGAACTTTCATCGGTAATTCAAAAACTTAACAATGACAATTCCGTGGACGGAATCCTCATTCAGTTACCGCTCCCTCAAGGATTTGATACTTGGAAATATCTTGATATGATAGACCCGAAAAAGGATGTGGACAGATTTCATCCGGTAAATCTTGGTATGATATTGTTAGGCAGAACTGATATATTTCCATGCACACCGTCGGGAATAATCAGAATTCTGGATGAATACAATATAGAGATATCGGGAAAGAATTGTGCAGTTGCCGGGAGAAGTTACATTGTCGGTAAGCCTGTTGCGAGTATGCTTACAAACAGAAATGCCACAGTTACTCTCTGTCATTCAAAAACCCGTGATCTTGAAAAGGTCTTTTTAAATTCGGATATAATTGTTTCCGCGGTGGGAAAACCGGGTTTTATTAATAAAAAAATGGTGAAGGAGGGGGCAGTTCTAATTGATGTTGGCATCAACAGGATAGGTTCCCTGGAAGATGCTAAAAAATACTGTAGCGAATCCGAGATAATGAAATTTGAAAAAAAAGGGTATGCAATTGCTGGTGACATTTCTCCCGATGCATACGGGAAGGCCTCTTTTTATACTCCTGTCCCGGGGGGGATTGGTCTTATGACCGTTGCTATGTTAATGGAGAACACTTTCAGGTTGTTTAAAAAAAGGGAAGGGGTTTAATATTTGAGTAAATTGAAGACTGTTCTTGTTACCGGGGCATCGGGTCTGCTCGGCAGAGGTCTTGTTAACAGATTTCTTGAGGGGGGTTATTTTGTTTTTGCCCATTATTACAAGAATAAAGGTCCGGAATCTGAAAACTGTAAATGGATATATGGAGATTTTTCAAGTATTAAAACGATAAGTGGATTTTTAAGGAAGAACAAAAAATATCTTAACGAATGTGAAGTCCTGATCAACAATTACGGACCGATAACATTTGAAAATACTTCTATGCTTGAATCTTCCGATCTATTATCGGATTTTCATGGAAATGTAATAACTGCAAAAGAGATAATCGATAGAATGATAAAATCAGGAAGTTTGAAAACCGTTGTAAATATCGGATTTGAAGGGGTCGGAGTGGTAAAACCTTACAGTAAAATTTTGTCTTACGCTATTGCCAAAGCGGGTCTTCAAATAATGACGTTGTCTTACGATAAAGAATATAGCGAAATAAAGTTTTCAATGGTTTCTCCTCCATCGATCGAAGGGGGAGATTTCGGAATTCAATCGGGATCGTATACCAGTGCTGATAATGTAGCAGAAGAAGTGTTCGGCAAAACTGTCCGGAGAGATCAGATTGTTTAAAATAGTTAGTAATAATAAAGAAAAAACAGAAGCCAGAGCAGGAGTACTGATCACTTCACATGGAATTGTTGAAACTCCGATATTTATGCCTGTCGGGACGGCAGGTACTGTAAAAGGTGTAGTCCCGGAATCGCTTGAGATTTTGGGTGCACAGATCATTCTTGGGAACACATACCATCTCTTTCTCAGACCGGGAATGGAAGTTATAAAGAAAGCGGGTTCACTTCATAAATTTATTTCGTGGGATAAGCCTATCCTTACAGACAGCGGTGGATTTCAGATATTTTCACTTAGGGGGAACTCCAGGGTGACAAAAGAAGGTGTGGAGTTCAAATCTCATCTTGACGGATCAAAGTTTTTCTTTACTCCGGAGTCGGTTGTCGATATTCAGAATGCTTTTGATTCCGATATACAGATGGTTCTCGATAATTTTGCACCGAATCCGTCTACGATGGAGGAGAACAGATTTGCTCTCGATATTACTACTCTCTGGGCCGGAAGAGCGAGAGAGAGGTTTCTTGATACTAAGGGAAAACGGAATATGCAGTTCGGCATTATCCAGGGAGGGCTTGATGAGGATATGCGCAGTGAATCGCTTGAGAAGTTAAATGATATAGGATTTGACGGATATGCCATTGGAGGACTTAGCGTTGGGGAAAGCCGGGAGGATTTTATGAGAATAATTGCTCATACGGTTCCTGCAATAGATCCAGTGAGGCCCCGTTATCTGATGGGTTCCGGAACTCCCGAAGAGATATTGTTCGCAGTGGAAAATGGGATTCATATGTTCGATTGCGTGATGCCTACAAGAAATGCGAGAAACGGATCACTTTTTACATGGTCGGGGAAGATATCTATAAAAAACGAGAAGCATAAATTTGATTTTTCTCCCCTTGATAGAGATTGTAATTGCTATACGTGCAGAAATTTTTCAAGGGCTTATCTAAGACATCTGTA
>CAYNUG010000066.1:0-11393 GCA_964400545.1 uncultured Clostridia bacterium
GGTTTTGTGATTATCCCGATCACCCGTTGAATAATTAAATTAAAGTCCATAATTTTCCTCCATTTTTTAATTTGTTATAGCACTCCAAAAATAAAAAAGCAATATGTAATATTCTCAAAAATCAGGAGACAAGAGAGATCTTCCGATCTGAATAACAGATTCTTATATATTGTGAGTTACTACCTTCTTTCTACTGACTCCTTTATTTGAAGAATACCAGTGTTATAATTATAAATGATGGAACGAGAAATATCAGTGAATATCTCATAATGTATCCGAAGAAACTCGGCATCTGGATCTCGTTCTCTTCAGCAATCGATTTCACCATAAAGTTGGGTGCATTACCAATGTATGTCATCGCCCCCATAAAAACTGCTCCTGCTGATACTGCTTTCAAATAGAGTGCTTTCTCCGCCATTAATGTAACTACTGCTGCAGATTCAGGCTGACCCGGGAAGAACTGGCCAAGGGCTGTATTAAAAAATGTCAGGTAGGTTGGTGCGTTATCAAGAAAACTTGAAAGTCCGCCTGTGACCCAGAAATATTGCCACGGTTCTTTGACGGCACTCACAATAAAACCGAGGTGACCGCTTGCCCCTGATTTTAGCATTGCAAGAGCGGGAATAATTGTCATAAATATTCCTGCAAACAGAATAGCAACTTCCTGTATGGGGAACCATGTGAAATTATTGTCTTTCCTCAATTGCTTCTTGGTTGTCTTAAGTGAGAGAACTCCCATCAGTATAAGGAATATATCTCTTGCCAGGTTTTGAAAAGCCAGATGAACTCCGAAAACGGAAGTAGCTCCCAGATCTACACTTCCCGAGAAAAGAACTCCTCCTATTATCCCCAGAAGAAAGATGAAATTGTGAGTCCCTATAAGTTTTATCGGCTTTCTCTCCTCAACTTTTTCTTCTACATCTTCAGAAGAGTTTTCTTCTTTTTTGTAATAGAATGTATCAAGAAAAAAGAAAATTGTTAATAGAATTACAGATATAAGAGCCATATGCGGAATAAGTTTTAATGTCCAGAAAAAGTCAACACCATGAAGAAATCCCAGAAAGAGTGGCGGATCACCGAGAGGTGTAAGCGAACCACCTATGTTAGCTACCAGAAATATAAAAAATATGATGATGTGAACTTTATTTTTTCTGTGGGCATTTGCTCTTATGACAGGTCTTATAAGAAGCATTGCCGAACCGGTTGTCCCGATCCATGAAGATAAAAATGTTCCGATAAGGAGCATTATAAGGTTGGTGAGAGGTTTCCCTTTTATTGAACCTTTGAGAAGAATTCCTCCGGAAACAGTATAGAGTGCCCAGAGAAGAATTATAAATGGTATATAATCTATCAGGTAGATATGGACTATCTCGTGGAATGCTGCCGATCTGTAGAAGATCAGGAACGGGAGAGAAAAGGCCAAGGCCCAGAACAGTGAGATCTTACCGAAATTGTGGTGCCAGAACTTCGGAGCCAGAAGAGGAAGCAATGCGATTGAAAGAAGAATCCCCACAAATGGAATAGCTGACCAGATCGGAAGTTCTTTCCCGATCTCTCTGTGACCAGAATGTTCGCCATCAGTGTGATGTTCTATATTTGCAGTTTCGCCCGGATGATGATCCTGAGCAACGAGAAAGAAACCATTTACCATGAACAGAATGAAAAATATTAGAGCTGTTTTTCTCAACATACCATTCTCCTTCACAAAATAATTTAGAGGATAAAAAAGTATATTTAATAGGATTTTCCGATTTTTGTCAAGTAATATCTTCGTGATAGGTTGAAATTGTTGACTATTTTAATAACGGTTGGTAGTATTTTTTTATGGAGGATTAAGTGAAGAGTGATATAGAAATTGCAAGTAGTGCAGATCTTAAAAATATTGAAGAAATAAGGGAAGAATTGAAAATAGAAGAGAATGAATTTTGGCCTTATGGGAGATTCAAGGGGAAAGTGTCCCTAAGAGCTATTAAAAGGCTGAGTGGCGGAAAAGACGGAAAACTGATAGTTGTTACAGCGATTACGCCGACGAAATTTGGAGAAGGAAAAACAACCACTTCTGTAGGGTTGACAATGGGGATCAATAGAACCGGAAAGCGTTCCATAGTGACTTTACGTGAACCTTCTCTCGGTCCTGTATTTGGTGTGAAGGGTGGTGCCGCAGGTGGCGGTTATTCCCAGGTCCTTCCAATGGTTGATATTAATCTTCACTTTACAGGAGATATCCATGCTATTACCACAGCACACAATCTTCTTTCAGCGGTTGTTGATAATCATATCCATTATTCGAATGCCAAAAAACTTGATACCAGAAAGATACACTGGAAAAGAACAATGGATATGAACGACAGAAGCCTGAGGAACATAGTTGTAGGCCTGGGAGGCAAAGGGCAGGGTTATCCCCGTGAAAATGGTTTTATCATTTCTGCTGCAAGTGAGATCATGGCTATACTAACTCTGTCAAAAGACCTCGATGAACTCAAGGAGAGGCTTGGAAATATACTTGTCGGATTTACAAGAGATGATAAACCGGTCTATGCGAAGGAATTTAAAGTATGCGGAGCTATGGCAACCGTTCTTCGGGAGGCGATCAAGCCGAATCTTGTGCAGACAATTGAAAATACACCCGCTTTTATTCATAGTGGTCCATTTGCAAACATCTCTTTTGGGACGAACAGCGTGCTCTCTACAAAACTTGCTCTTAAACTCAGTGACTATGTTATTACCGAATGTGGATTCGGTTCAGATCTCGGGTTTGAAAAATATGTTGATATGGTTTCCAGATTTGCCGGATATGATATTCATGCTGTCGTGCTTGTCGCAACAATAAGGGCTCTAAGGCATCAGGGTGGCGGAGACGGAATGAGTTCTCTTAAGAAGGGCTTGCCTAATCTCGGCAAACATATTGAGAATATAAAAAAAATGGGATTTGCTCCGGTTGTTGCAATAAATGTATTCCCTGATGATGAAGAAGAGGAACTTTCGGTCGTTGAAAATTATGTAAAGGAGACAGGAACTGAAGTTGGCCGGAGCACTGCGTTCATGGAGGGCGGAAAGGGAGCTGTTGATCTGGCCAAAAAGGTTACTTCGGCTGCAGATGCTTCTGACGGTAAGTTTAAAAGGATTTACTCTTTGGATGATCCTCCCGAAGTTAAGATTGAAAAGATTGCCAGAGAAGTTTACGGCGCCGATGGAGTGATCTTTTCATGGGATGCGAAAAGAAAACTGAAATTGATAAAAAAACTTGGGCTTGAAAAATTTCCTGTATGTATAGCAAAGACACCGCTTTCGTTTTCCGATAATAAGAAAAAACTTAATGTTCCTTCAGGTTGGAGATTAAACATCAATGAGATCAATATTGCAGCAGGAGCCGGCTACCTGATCCCGATATCGGGAGATGTAATGCTGATGCCGGGGCTTCCAAGAGTTCCGTCGGCAGAAGGGATCGATATAGACAACAGCGGCCATAACATAACAGGTCTGTCCTGATAATTTGCAAGCAAACTGCACCGGACATTTATATTTACCCGCCAATCTACCTGACAGCAGATCAAGACTCTGAAACCTCTTTTAAAGAGGTCAAGAAGTTAAGCACCGTATTACACACTTTCAGTTCGAGTTGTGATGGATGAAGAACTGCTCAGTTAATAATGAAATAATAGAGTTCTTTGAGGTTTTCTCGCGTCATGTCTTCTGCTCTGATATTGGGTGGCAGGGTTTTTGTTTCGAGGAATTTTTTAATATTATCTTTGCTGTAATCCTTCTCCAGATTGTTAATTAATGTTTTCCTTCTGTGGAGGAAAGCTGTTTTTAGCATCGAGTAAAGTTCAAGAACTTCTTTTTGTTCAGATATTGGATCAGTTCTTTCGAAAGACAAGACGGTCGATGTTACTTTGGGCGGGGGGACAAATGAACCCGGTTTTACATCGAACAGTTTTTTTACATCAAATATATGTCTGAAGATAATCGATTGGGCATTGTATAGTTTTGTTCTTGGGGAGGAATTTATTTTATCGAAGAACTCTTTTTGAACCATAAGGACACCGTTCTCTATATAGCTGCTGTTCTTTATCGTCCAATCGATAATTTCTTTTGATATGTAATAGGGGAGATTCCCGAGAAGGGAGACATTTCCTCCTTCCGATATATTTTTTATATCAATATCGAGAATGGATTTATTGAGCAGTTCTACTCCCTGTAATCCGACCCTTTTTAATTGTTCATACAGGAGCGGATCTTTTTCGATGGCTATCAATTTTCTTTTCTTTACCTCTGAGACGATCCGCGTAAGAGCACCGCGACCGGGACCGATCTCTATAACAGGAAGATCGGAAACGGGAATAGAATCTGCTATCTTCAGGATAATATTTTTGTTGATAAGAAAGTGTTGCCCCAGTTTCTGTTTTGCCATTATCTTGGAATTATCTCCAATTGAAATTGTTTTGAAATTGATCTGTAGGATGTTCGGAGCAATATTCTTCCTGCCTGTCTCTCGAGGAAAATAATATAGCTTATACGGTCAAATTCAAAATCATAGTTAAAAAAAGACTGAATGTTCCAGTATTTGATCAGATTATACTTTAAGTTGAAAAATCCTGTTTTATATTCACTTCTTTCTGTGTCATATGAGACAGAACTGATCATAGCCAGTTTCATATCTGATGTCCTGAATTTTGCCCTTGCCGACAGATCCCCAGTCGAAGTCCCGGTTATCATCCAGTTCCTGGTCCCACGTCGTGTTAGAAAATTATATAATATTTCCAGAGATGCATTTTCTGAGAACTTATGGACATTTCTAAGAACAATCCCTGCAGTTGTGAAATTTTCCAAAGGATCTTTGTCGAAAAATTGTTCGATCCTTCCCGAGAGATCAATAAATATGTTTTTCGAAATATTCAGATGTTTACCGGAAACAGAAATGGTAGTATTTGATCTGAAAGAATTTTCCGTAAGATCCTTTCTTATCACTTTACTGAAAAGTAAAGAGGACGAAAAGTTCAGAGTGAGAAGATTTCCATAGAAATTAACGGGTCTCGTGTTTATTGAAAGTCCTGGAGAGTATCGGTAATTGTCATTTATAAGGTCTCTGTTAAGGGAATAATTTGCGGAAATATTAAAAGCATTATTTGAATAATTGATAGATAAACTGGAATCTGATATTTTGTTCAGAATTGAATCAGAAACCTTAACTGCAGAAATTCCGGATTTGGCAGAGAGGGAAAAGGACTTTCCAATCTTATTACTATAAGAAATATCACCTGAATATCCGAGGTCCTTTTCATGATTGTATCTGATATTGACCCGTCCTGCTTTTTTCAGGTCCATTCCCATCCCGCTTCTGATCCATAGATCTGATCCTCTTTCAGGCTTGTCACGATAATCCAATGTCAGAAATGAGGAAACTGTTCTTCCAGGCTTGAAGTTCCATTTCAAGAGTGCCTGTCCTGAGTTCCCTGATATGTAGCTCCCCTTTAATAACAAGGAAGAGCTTTTTGATAGCCCCAACGTGGTCTCACTCCCGATATTAAGATCAGGCTTAGGAGAGTCTGATCTTACTTTAAAGATATCATAATTGAATTTAATAAACTCATGGCTGGACAATTTTATTTTACTTTTATCTTTATTGTAATTGAATGAAACATCGGTGATAAGACCAGACCTGTTCGTGTACCACAAATTGTTAATACTTAACAGATCGCTCTTTCTTGAAATTCCCTTATCCATTTTGAATTTTTTAAATGATAATGATTGTGTTCCCTCGATGAACACGGTAACATCGAATCCGGTCAATCCGAAGTTATTCTTGATCTGGAATCGTTTTCCGATGAAATACAGGAGTGAATCGTTAAGCAATTTTCTCCTTTTCCTTATAAAATCAGATGAAGGTATTATTCCCGCTAAAGAGATTATTTGTATTTTTTCCCCGAACTTGTACAGGATTATCGACATTTTATTAAGATCTGATCTGATCATATCGCAGCTTTTTTCTGTTTGACCTGAAATATTAACTTTGCATAAAGTGGTAAGCAGGAGAGATCTGTTCTTCACATCTATTTCAATAGATGTTCCCCTTAGATCAAAGCCTGCATATTTGACGATTATATTTCCTCTTCCGAGGATGTAATTGTGATCATAACTGTAGAAAAGATAATTTCCGCTTATGTCAAGTAATACCGAAGATCCATGCTGCAGAATCGTGAATATCAGGATAAAGAAAACAGTTGTGATCGTTTTTTTTAAGATCAATCGAATCTCAGTTTTATTATTTTCCCCGCCTGATCCCCCATCCAGATTATATTTTCGCTGGATGCCAGTCCTGTGGGTGTGTCAGTTGGAGTTCTGAAAGTATTTATGAGGTTTCCTTCGATATCAGTGACAAATATTTTTCTTTCCGATCTTTCCAGGATCCAGAATTCTGATCCGTCGAAACAAAATCCGTCAATAGAAAAAGAGGGAGATCTGAATGAAGATATGACAGCTCCGGAATCGGGGTCTATTGTGAGAATAGTATTTGTCAGCTTATCTGCAGTATAGATGTAGGGGGCTTTGTAATCAAGGAAATTATAGTTCCCTTCCGAAAGCCTGATCCCTTTTATTTCGTTACCGTTTATTATGCTGATGTTAATAAGTTCCTGGGAATCTTTCCCGATTATCCACAGGTTCGAATTATCGTATGCAATTCCGGAAGCAGGTTGTGTTGTCAGCTCTCTGATCAAGCTTCCTGAAGAATAATTCAGTGAGACGGGAGTTGAACTCTCCTGCACTATCCATATTGAATCTCCTGAAAAAGTAAGGTCAAAAGGAATTCTTCCTCCCTCAATATTCACTACGGATAGGATCTCATAACCCCGTTCATCCCTGTCCGGATCGTAAGGGTTGTTGAATATCCTTCCCCTACAGGATATCAGGAAACTAAAAACTATAATTAAGAGTGAAAAATATTTCATCATTTATCCCTCTGTTCAAGGTCATTTTGAGCTTACTTTTTTGCATTTTTTTTTTGAACAGATAAATATCCAACATATTTATCATCCAGATCCCTATTCCTGTAGCTATAAAAAGATTCCGGTTTTTGTCAAATCTTTCTGTTTCTATCCTGTATAACGAAGTATCGTATCCGGTTTTTGAAGATCTGTAGTAATTATAGTTCTTATTCCCGAGGTGGTTATTTATAAAAGCACCTGTTATGGTAATCAGTTCTGCTGTGATGAAAAGAGCTCCTTTAAAATATTTTTTTTCATGAATTTGTCCCAACCCGGGGAATATAAGAGATTTTTCAAGAGATCTGTTCTCTTTTACATTATTTCCGGTATCATTTTTTAGAGAATTATCTTTGCCGTTCAACTGGGCCATTAATAGGATAATCAGAAGGATCCTAAGAAACTTTGACAATTTCTCCCTCGCATAGATTTTCATTTATTATTTTTAATACTTTTACTTTGACAAGTCTCTTCCTTAGTCCTGTTACAGCCGGCACTCTTACTGACACGTAATTTTTTGTGGTTATCAGTGAGTAGTTCTCATTTTCCTGAATGAGAATTCCCTCGAGCTGTTTCCCCCTTAGTTTTTCCCGGAACCGGATCTTTTTTTCCTTATTAAGTTCTCTGAATTCGATCACTCTCTTTCTGATCGTTTTGTCAGGTATCGGGTCCATTGTGGCAGCTTTTGTCCCTTCTCTGGGTGAAAAGGGGAATGCATGAATATAATTCAGCTTACTATGTTTTACAAATTCATAGGTTTCCATAAATTCTTTCTCTCCCTCTCCGGGGAAACCCAAAATGAAATCAGCACCATAATTGGCATCAGGATAAAATGAAGAAAAATCTTCCAGTATCTTCCGGTAGTCCTTAACTTTGCTGTTCCTTTTCATACTTCTGAGGATGGAGTCGTTTCCACTTTGAAAAGAAAAATGGAAACTATGGGCTAATTTTTTATTTTTTCCCAGGTCCTTAATAAAATTGAAATCTATAAATCTGGGATCAAGTGAACTCAATCTTATAATATCTATATCTTTTATCTCTGAAAGCGTATTGGTCAATTCAAGTATGTTGCGTCTTGGGAAAAGATCATATCCGTATGATGATAGGTTGATCCCGGTCAGGATTATTTCTCTGTATCCAAGAGAGGCATAATACTTGGCTTTCTCAACCAATTCATCAGGTGGTGTGCTTACTGATTTTCCTCTAAGAGAGGGGACTATACAAAAAGAACATTTGAAATTACAACCGTCCTGAACTTTCAGAAAGAATCTTGAACGAAATGATGAGTGAAAGATAATATTATCTTTAAAGGGAAATTTCTTGAGGATCTGTTCGATGATCCCTTTTTTCTCAATATTATCCAGGAAGAGATAATCACTGTATCTTTTTTTGAGGCTACCATCATTATTGGAGACAGTGCATCCGGCAACGATCCAGGGGATATTTGCTTTTTTATAGATCTTACTTAAAAATTTGATAACATCTCTTTCGGCTTTTTTTGTTACGCTACAGGTGTTGAGAATACCGAATTCTGCTTCTTCGATATTATTGGTCAGTCTGTACCCGTGATTTTCCAGCTCAATGATCCATTCCTGAATTTCAGCCTGATTTGTCCGGCATCCGAAAAAACTGATGTAAAAATTCATTCATCTTCTATTTTTTTTTTGAGTCTTTCGCTTTTCTCAAACACTTTTTCCCTCTGTTCTTTCCGGAATCCAATAAGTTTATCTTTGACAGATTTATCTTCCAGTGCAAGAATTTCCATTGAAAAAAGGACCGAGTTAATACCACCGGAATTTCCGATGCTGAATGCTGCAACCGGAATACCACCAGGCATTTGTACTATCGAATAGAGGGAGTCGAGTCCGGATATTGATGAGGTAATGGGTACACCGAGAACAGGCAGAAGGGTGTGTGCTGCAATAACTCCCGGCAGATGTGCTGCTCCACCGGCAGCAGCGATAATAACCTTTATTCCCGAGTTTTCAAAGTGTTTTACAAGTTCGATCGTCCGGTCCGGAGTCCTGTGCGCTGAACTTACTTCCACAAGAAAAGGTATCTTGAATTTTTTCAAAAGTTTTATTCCCCCTTCAACATAAGGATAATCTGAATCACTTCCCATTATTATTCCGACCTTAGGATTCATTTTTTTACTCCTCCGATATCTTTCCGGTAGTACATGTTCTCAAATTTTATAAATTGTATCGAATCGTAGATATTCTCTACGGTTTCCTTAAGAGTTTTTCCTTTCGAACAAACAGCAAGGACACGTCCTCCCGAAGTAATACACTTATCGTTTTTCACTTTAGTACCTGCATGAAATATCTCAGCACCTGAAGCTTTTGCTCTTTTGAGACCTTCAATTTCTTTTTCTGTATCATAATGACCCGGATATCCCTCTGAAGTCAATACAACGGAAGCGGAAACATTCTCATCCCATTTCATTTCGACATCGAAAAGACTCCCTTCAACAGACCCCTCGAAAATATTAATAATATCGCTTTGAAGTCTGAGCATTAAGGCCTGGGTCTCCGGATCCCCGAACCTGGCATTGAATTCAAGTGTTACAGGTCCTGATGAAGTGATCATTAATCCTGCATAAAGAACACCTCTGAACTCTTTCCCCTCGAATCGGAGCCCCTCGATCGTGGGGATAATTATTGTTTTCATTATTTTGTTAAATAGTTTTTCTGTAATTGCCGGAGATGGTGAGATCGCTCCCATACCTCCGGTATTTGGTCCTTTATTATTTTCGAATGCTTTCTTGTAATCCATTGATGTAGTTAGTGGAAGAGCCCTTTTTCCATCAGAAATAACCATAAATGAAAGTTCCTCTCCCTGAACAAAATCTTCTATTACTATCTGTTCTCCGGCTTTTCCGAACTTGCTTTCAAGCAATATTGTTCTTACACTTTCTTCAGCCTCTTTGATGTTTTTACAGATAAAAACTCCTTTTCCTCCCGCAAGACCGTCTGTTTTTATCACTACGGGAAATTTTGCCGATTTCAGATAATTGACGGCGTTCATTGCGGAGTTGAATATTTTAAAATCTGCAGTTGGTATTTTGTTCTTCTTCATAAATTCTTTTGCAAAGACTTTGGAGCTTTCTATCTGAGCAGCTTTTTGTGTGGGACCGAATATCTTCAGATTTCTTTTGTTGAACTCGTCAACGATTCCGAGGGATAATGGGAGCTCTGGTCCTACAACGGTCAGATGGATCTTTTCTTTTTGAGCAAAATCGGCAATCTCAATTATGTTGGATGCATCAACATCCACTATTTCCGCTAGTTCTTTTATTCCACAATTCCCTGGGAGGGCATATATCTTTTCAACTCTCCTCGATTGAGATATCTTCCAGATAAGGGCATGTTCTCTCCCTCCGGAACCTATTACTAATACTTTCATTTATCCCTCCGATAGATCCTGGATCTTATTATACGATATCTTCATAATTTGGTAAAGGAATCTTAAACCATATAATCTTGACAAAAACCGTGGTTTTGAATATAGTTGCATTTGGAGGAAAAATGGACATAAAAGATGCTATATCATTTTCTTTATCAGATAGGTTGCCAGAGAAAAAAGGGTTCAGAGAGGGTATAAGAAGAGCCCCTAACCGTGGGTTGGATCTTAGTAAAAAAGAGATTGCAACTGCACTGAAAAATGCATTACGTTATGTACCTGAAAACCTCCACGAAGAATTGATACCCGAGTTTTTGGAAGAATTAATGACGACAGGAAGGATATACGGATATAGATTCAGGCCGGATGGAGAACTCTCCGGGAGACCGATCGATTCGTATAAGGGCAGGATAGTGGAGGGAAAAGCGTTTCAGGTTATGATTGACAACAATCTTGACTTCAAAGTAGCTCTCTACCCTTACGAACTTGTTACTTATGGAGAGAGTGGTCAGGTATTTCAAAACTGGATGCAGTATTGTCTCGTTAAAAAATACCTTGAAGAGATGAGAAATGATCAGACGCTTGTGATCTATTCAGGACATCCTCTCGGGCTTTTCCCTACCTCTGAAAAGGCTCCGAGGGTGATCTCAACAAACGGGATGCTTGTCGGAGAATATGATAATCTTGAAGGATTCATCAAAGCTGCAGCACTTGGGGTTTCTAATTACGGACAGATGACGGCAGGAGGCTGGATGTATATCGGACCTCAGGGAATCGTTCACGGAACTTATATTACCCTTCTTAATGCCGGCAGATTATATCTCGGTATTCCGGATGACAGGAATTTAAGCGGTATTGTGTTCGTTAGTTCCGGTCTTGGAGGAATGAGTGGAGCACAGCCGAAAGCAGTCGAGATAGCAGGAGGTATCGGAATTATTGCAGAAGTGGACAAATCCAGGATCGATAACAGATATGAACAGGGGTGGGTTTCTAAAGTTTCAGATAACCCTG
>CAYNUG010000067.1:0-11333 GCA_964400545.1 uncultured Clostridia bacterium
TATCAGAAGCGAAAACGGCTTTCCCTTCAAACTGTTCAGGTGCCATATATGGAGGAGATCCAATCTTTGTTGTCGCATATGTATTATCTTCAAGAAATACAGAAGTTCCGAAATCAGTTATTTTCACGCTGTTTTTTTTGTCTATAAGGATGTTTGATGGTCTTATATCTCTATGAAGAATTTTCTTCTCATGAGCGTAACCAAGTGCTGAAAGGATCTCTCTGAAGTAAGCGATAGAATCTTCAACATTTAGTTTGACCTTATCATCTATCATCTTCTCAAGATCGATTCCTTCTATATACTCCATTACCATTATTATCTGGTTCTCAATTATATCGACTGTAAGAAGTTTGACAATATTCGGGTGATCAAGCAATTTGGTTTGAACTATTGATTCCTGGAGCAGTTTATCTTTTTGTGAATTAAGTCCATGAGGGATTTTAAGTGCTCTCTCACTTTTCAAAAAAGTGTCTTCCGCAAGGTAAACTGTACCGAATCCACCACTTCCAAGCTTCTTCAGTATCCTGTATTTGCCTATTTTCCCCCTAATCTCAATCAATTTATGATCCTCCAAAAAACCAGTATATGTATATTATCCCTATCTTGTTAAATATTTCAATATTGAAACTACTGAAAAAGCTGCGGTTTCCACTTTCATGACAGATTCGTTTATATTTAAAGGTGTGAATCCGGCTTTTATGAACATGTCACGCTCTTCAGTTGTGAAATCTCCCGGAGGGCCTACGACACAGATGAAAGGTCCTTTGGATTTTATGTACGAACTCTTCCCTTTGATGTCAAGGAGTATCCTGTTTTCGATTTTATCTGATTCTTTAATCAATTCTTCTACGGTACAAGGCTGATAGATGTCTGAGGCCCAGAGATTATCGTTGACCTTGAGTGATTCCAATGCGGTTCTTTCCCACTTCTTCATGGCGGAACTGGCAAATACAGCCTCAGTCCTTGAAAATATTACAGGACGAATTTCGTTGACTCCCATCTCCGTAAGTTTCTCTATCATCAGATTCATTGGTTTTCTTTTTAAAAGTGAAGGAGCAATAATGATATTTACCTGTGGTTTTTTTTTGGTTCTTTTTTTATCAATATTGACAATTGCTTTTGAATTTCCAATGGACATAATTTTTCCGGAGAAGATCGTTCCTTTTCCATTGAAAACTTCTACTTTATCACCCGGTTTACTTCTCAGGACATTTTTAAGATGAAAGAGATCGTCTGATACTATCTCTATTTGACCAGAATCAGATTCTCCTTTTGAATAGAATCTTCTCGGTCTCATCAATTAAACAGGGGTCTCTTTTTTCCGGAACTTGTTTTTCTGTTTTTTTCAATTTTTTTCAATTCCTTGAAAAGTTCCTTTTCTTTTTTTGAAAGGCCGGTAGGTGTCATGACATTTATAATTATAAGCAGGTCACCTTTTCCCCATCCGTTAAGGTTTCTGAATCCTCTATTCCTGATCTTTATGATCTTGCCGGTCTGTGTTTCCGCAGGGATCTTGATCTTTTCTTTCCCATGAAAAGTATTGATCTCAGTTTCATCTCCGAGTGCAGCTTGAGAGAAAGATATATCCATATTATAAATGAGGTCCAGCCCCTCTCTTCTGAAGTTCTCATTATCTTTGACGTTGATAAGGATGTAAAGATCTCCCGCACTTCCATTCATAGATCCGCCATTTCCTTCATCGGATACTCTCAATCTGTTCCCGTTATCAACTCCTGCAGGAATATTGACCTTGAGCTTTTTTTCCTTTTTTTCTCTTCCTGTTCCCGAGCATGTATCACAGGGGTGAACAATTATCACTCCTTTTCCTCTGCACGAGGGACATGGGGTCGAAATTGAGAAAAAGCCTTGGCTCCTTCTGACACTTCCCTGGCCTCCGCATTGCCTACAGACTTCCGGTGATGTCCCAGGCTTACTTCCGGAGCCATTGCATGTGGAACAACTGACCTCGCGTTGTACAGTAACTTCCTTTTCAACTCCGCTGAATGACTCTTCCAGAGAGATAGATATTTCTATTCCGATATCTTCACCTCTCCTGGGTCTGCCCTGTCTGTTCCTTGAAGAAGATCTGTTCCCAAAACCGAAAACATCTCCCAATATATCTTCAAAATCGGAAAATATTGAATCTGAGAAGAAGGAGAAATCAGAAAACCCCCGACCTTGTGAATTCAGACCGTTAAATCCAAATTGATCGTATTTCTGCCTTTTCTCTTCATTGCCAAGGACAGAATATGCTTCAGATGCTTCTTTGAATTTTTCTTCTGATTCGTTGTCCCCCTGATTTCGGTCAGGATGATATTTCATGGCAATCTGGCGGTATGCTTTTTTTATCTCTGCCTGTGTTGAGTTCTTTGGAACTCCTAATACTTCATAATAATCTTTTTTCCCCATATTATTCCTCAAAATCGGCTATGAGCATGTTATTTATTCTTTTTCTGATATCAATTGTTTTCATTAGAATACCTGTAATAGATGAGATCTCAGCTTGTTCAAGTGCTTCACCTATTTGAGTCATCAGAAGGTCTATTTCCTCCTTTTCAACCAGAGTAAGTTTGTCGCTATATCTCTCCAGATAAAACTTGATTGTATCTTTTTCTTCCCGGAGATTGGCTGTTGCTGCATTCAGTCTGATGATTTCTCTGTCCTTAACTTCGAATTCCTTTGCCTCTTCGATCAATTTTTTGATCTTTTCAGGAGACAATCCACTTGCCGGCTGGATATTCATACTTTGAGATAGCCCGGTCTGTTTGTCAATAGCCGATACTTTCACCATGCCATTGGCATCGATCTCAAAAGCTACTTCTATCTGGGGGAGTCCCTTTGGTGATAAAGGAATTCCGATAAGGTTAAAATAACCCAGAGATTTGTTCTCTGATGCGATCTCTCTTTCTCCCTGCAGGATGTGTATCTTAACGGTTTGCTGGTTGTCGCTTATTGTTGTAAATATCATTGATTTTTTTATCGGAATAGAAGAATTCTTTCCTATCAATTTAGTGAATTTATCTCCCTTTGTTTCAAGTCCGAGGGAAAGCGGGGTGACATCCAGAAGGAGAAGGTCTCTCATCCTGCCATGTAAAAGTTCAGACTGTATTGCAGCACCTATTGAAACAACCTCTTCGGGATTAAGATCAAGATTCGGCTGCTTTGAGAAAAGTTCTGTAAGAAAGCGGGAAACCATGGGCATTCTGCTCTGTCCCCCGACGAGAAGGATCTTTTCAATATTTTCCGGTTGCAGGTCGATCTCGCTAAGTGAATCTTTTACCAGTTGTATTGTTTTTGCAATTAATCCTGATGTGAGAAGTTCAAGTTGTTCACGTGTCAGGGCCTTCTGGAAATGGTAGTTCCCTCCCTCCTTTGTGTGGAATAAGTATGGAATGGATATCATTGTCTCAGTATTAAAAGATAGTTCGATCTTGGCTTTTTCGGCAGCTTGAGTGATACGCTGCATACTGTCTCTGTTCTTTGAAAGATCTGTATTTATTTCTTTTGCTATCTCGGAAAGAATCCATTCAGAGACCGTCGTATCAAAATCATTTCCTCCGAGAAAAGTATCTCCAAGTGTTGATACAACTTTGAATATTTCATCCTTGACTTCGACTATGGAAATATCAAAAGTACCGCCTCCCAGATCATAAACGGCATAATATCCGTCCTTTTCTATCTTGTCCCTGTATGCCAGCAGTGCTGATGTAGGTTCGTTAATGATCCTGGATATTTCAAGTCCGGCTATCTCGCCAGCATTTTTAGTTGCCTGCCGCTGGGCATCGTTGAAAAAGGCTGGAACTGTTATAACAACTTTCCCGATATCTTCACCGAGGTAATCTTCAGCTATTCTTTTCAAATATCTCAGAAACATTGCGGAGATCTCTTCGGGAGTATATATTTTTCCTTTGAAATCAATAAGAGCATCTCCATTTTCACCTTGAATAATGTTGTATCCGGCAGTACTCTTTATCTTTTCGATCTCAGGAGAATCAAATTTTCTTCCGATGATCCTTTTCACACCCCATATAGTATTCTGTGGTTCGGAAACGAACTGTCTCTTTGCGGTATTACCGAATATGGGATTTCTATCTTTTCCAAGTGAAATTATTGAAGGGATTACCCTTGATCCTTCTGGATTGGGAATAATTTCCGGCATTGATCCTTCGAAAAAACTGATACATGAATTTGTTGTTCCCAGATCGATTCCTATGTTCTTCGCCATTTTTAATTATCCTGTTCACTTTCAGAGATTTTAGGTTTATGAGGGATCGCAACCTTGGCAAGTGTAGGTCTTAGTAATTTTTTATTATACATAAAACCTTTCTGATATACTTCTACTATTATCGGTTCCGAAATTGAATCAGCTTCTTCTTTAGAAAGGGCTTGATGGATATTGGGATCAAAAGGTTTGCTGATGGCTTCGATCTCTGTCACTCCGTTCTTGCTCAGGATTTCCATAAATTGCTTGTAGATCATCTCCACTCCTGAAATTATAGATTTTTCTGAGCTTTCTCCTTCTTTCACTTTCAAAGCTCTTTCAAGATTATCTGTTATTACAAGAAGTTCTTTGAGGAAATCACTGAGAGCATATTTCTTGTAATCCTCATTCTCTTTTTTTATCCTTTTTCTGAAATTATCAATTTCTGCCAGATTCCTTAGAAATTTATCTTTAAAATCATCCCGCTCTTTAGTCAGTTTCTCAATAATCTTTTCCTGAATCTTCAATTTGCTTGTCAATTTTTTTGTGAGAGATTTTTTTTTCTGATGTTCTTTTTTTTCTGCTATTTTTTTCTTAACATTTTGATCTTTTTCAGAATCTGTATCTTGAGGAACATAACTGATCTCCAGTTTATTATCTTCGATGCTCATTTATACCTCCGTCGGGTTTTCAGATAAAATCGTTGAAATATTACTTGAAAAGTGTTTTACCCGATTAATTGTTTCCGAATATCTTGTGAATCTGGGACCGATTATGCCGAGTTTTCCTATTGGATTTTCCGACCAGAAAAAATTTGAAATTATTAGTATCAGCTCTTTGAATTCAGATATACCTGATTCATCTCCAAATGCAATAACCGGATTCCTGTCTTTTTCATTCAGGATATCTTTCAGAAACTTTGCAAACCTTTCTTTCTCTTCGAGAGTATAGATTATTTTTTTCAGGGTATCTGTATCAGTTACATGTGAGTTGAGCAGATTAAGAGTACCATTATAAAAGAGATCTGCAGTCATAAGATTTTCCATACCAAGAAGATTGTATATTCCTCTGTATATATTGATATATCGTTCTTTATCTTTGAACAATCTATTCCTGATTATTTTAAAAACTCTGTTCAGGGATTTATGATGGAATTCAGAATTCAATATATGACCCCAGTTCCTTAATTCGGATTCTGAATAATTTTTGTTAGTTGTAAAGACCTTTGAAAAAACCCATTGATTCCAACTGTTAAGTATCATCATTATTTTGTATGAATCTATTTTGATGAGTCGTATGTTTGTAAATTCCAGATCAAAAATAGAATCAAAATAAACGAATCCAATATGGTCTGATTCTCTTGACAGAAGATCTGCGCTTTTGGTGGAAAGGTCACTGAAATCTTTTCCACCCGATTGTTTGAGTCCTGGGAAGATCATGTTGTTATCGGTTATTGTCTCCAGACTTCTCAAATACATTTTTAGACCTTTATCCGACGGTATCCTTCCTGATGAACGATTGCTTTTTTTTATAAATCCTAGTGATTCAAGTTTTTGGAGCTCTTTTCTTATAAGAGAGCCGGAGTAAGGGAGAAATTTTGATAATTGTGCGGAACTGACCGGAAGTCTGGTATTGCTGTATAAATTTACCAAAGATGCCAGTATTTCTGTATTCCTTTTGCTAATCCACATTCAGAAAAGTTTATAATAATATGTAAAAAATGTCAATTATACGGGAGAGATATGCGACTATTTTTTTTCAGAAAATAGTATTTCTTTGAACAACGTTACTTTGTTTTTCCCATTCTCTTTGGAGTAATACAGTGCTTCATCGGCTTTATTAAGAAGATTTTCTCTGGTAATTGCATCCTCAGGAAATGAAGCAATTCCCATGGAGATCGTTACTCTACCCTTGGGTTGTTTCTCCATTCCCGGGAATTTTGATTTTTCTACCCTTTCTCTCAATCTGTCTCCGGCAAGGAAAGCTCCGATTTTGTCAGTATTAGGCAGAAAGATGACATATTCATCTCCTCCATATCTGGATGAAATATCAAATGTCCTGAAAGTGTCTGTTACTATACTTCCGATCCTCTTTATTACAAGTGATCCGTTGATGTGACCGTTGTTGTCATTGTAATTTTTGAAATTGTCTATATCAAATAAAAGAACAGAGAACACTTCTTTGTACCTTTTAGCCTTTTTTATATGATCTTCAAGCATCTGGAAGAAGTGGGTCTGATTATAAAGTCCGGTAAGTCCGTCCCTGATAGAAAGGTCCCTTGTCTTTTTAAGGAGGTCCTGAAGGATTTCTCTGTTCTCTCTGAGGTTCTTTGAAAGGTGTGAAGATATAAAAAATGCGAGAAGCAGAATGATATCGTAAGAGATCATTACTGGAATTCTCTGCAAGACGTCGGACGAACTGTCAATAAAAAAGATAGCTGAAACAAGAACGATCGCAATAGATGTATTTCTGATAGCTTTCTCGTGGTTAACGATAAATGTGGATATCATAATATAGAAGATGTAAAGGATCAGTATCGGACTCCTGATACCTCCCGATACGAAAACGATTATTGATAGAAGGACGAAATCAAAATCAATCTGAACAGTTGCAAGCGATTGAAGACTGTTGTAGTCGAGGTCTGCAAGTTTTTTTCTAATAACACCTTTCAAGGTTATATTGAAAAGGATATTCCCGATTATCATAAGGCTGAGGATCAGCAAGAGATCTTTTATGCTGACATTAGTACTTTTTTTTGTAAGGTTTATTATTATGAAAAAAACTGATATAAATATAGTATAGAAAAATCTGATTCTTATCAGCCACTGATTGTCTTTTATCAATCGGTCGAAAGCAAGGAATTCCGGTGCTTTAAAATTATCTTTGTATTCCTGATCACCATTCATTTAGAAGAGATTATTACTTTTCCTAAAAAAAATCAATTTTTTTGTTGAAGTAAGCAAGTGTACGTATTAAAATAGAAAATCGTATTTCTGAATAAAGGAGGCAAAATTGTACAAGGATAAAAAAATCTTTGATCTAAGTTATTACAAATTCACCGGATCTTGGGCGTGGATACTCCACCGTCTGTCAGGTCTTGCTCTAATTTTTTACCTTTCAGCTCATGTATGGGTGATAAGCACAATCTCAAAAGGACCTGAGGGATTTGAGGAAGTTATGGCTGTTCTTGCATCGCCGTTGTTCAAGTTTCTTGAGGTTGGATTATGGGGAGTTATACTATTTCATGCATTTAACGGGATAAGGATAGTCCTTGTAGATTTTTTTAATGGCTCACTTTATCACAAAAAGCTTTTCTTTATTTTGATATTCATTGCATTCGCTTTGTGGGTCACGGGCGGTTATCTGATTATCAGTCACATTAAGTAGGAGGAGAAAATGGATAAGAATTTTAAAGAAACTTCAAAAAGCGGGGGACTGATCTGGTTTTTCCAGAGACTTTCGGCAATTGTTTTGTTCATCCTCCTTCTGGCTCATTTTGTAACATATCATTTTATCAGTCATGGGGAAATAACATATGCGGCAGTTGTAGCAAAGATGAAATTACCGTGGTTTAATCTGGTTCAGTTTTTGTTTCTTCTGACAGCGCTTTATCACGGACTAAACGGTATATGGATGGTTGCAGAAGATTATATGAAAAAGAGAGGAACAAGGATATTTGTATTCTCCATTCTTGTATTATTGGGAACTACTCTCTTGTTTGTAGGGATACTTACGATATTTAAAGCCGGTAATTTTGCAATGGGAGTAAAATAATGAACATAGATGAAGCAAAAAAATATCACAGGCTGGATGCAGTAGTAGTAGGTGCGGGACTTTCCGGACTCAGGGCAGCTCTTGAACTTGCAAAGAACGGACACAAAGTCGCAGTTGTTACAAAAGTTTATCCGACAAGATCGCATTCAGGTGCCGCACAGGGTGGGATCGCAGCCTCACTTGCAAATGTTACAGATGATTCAGAAGAGCTCCATATGTTTGATACTATCAAGGGAAGTGATTGGCTCGGAGATCAGAATATTATAGAATTTTTTGTCAGTGAAGCAAAAAAAACCGTGTATGAATTCGAACATATGGGTGTACCTTTCTCAAGAACCGACGACGGAAGGATCAATCAAAGACCTTTCGGAGGGCATCAGAAGCCCAGAGCATGTTTCTCGGCTGATATTACAGGGCACGTATTACTTCACACACTGTATGAACAATGTCTGAAATATAATGTACATTTTTATAGTGAATTTCAGGTTTTCTCACTCTTAATTGAGAATAATATTTCAAGAGGGGTTGTTGCCTGGGATATAAGGAACGGGGGACTTCATACTTTCCATGCCAAAGCAGTTCTCCTTGCAACCGGAGGTTATGGCAGAGCGTTCAAGATAACATCGAATGCACATGCAAATACCGGGGACAGTCTTGCACTGATTCTTGAGAATGGATTACCTCTTGAAGATATGGAATTTGTTCAATTCCACCCGACAGGACTGTTTAAACATGGAATATTGATGTCAGAAGCCTGCAGAGGTGAAGGTGGTTATCTCACTAATAATGATGGCGAAAGGTTTATGGAAAAATATGCAAAAGATAAAATGGAACTTGCACCCAGGGATGTTGTCTCAAGATCGGAACAGACAGAGATCAATGAGGGAAGGGGTGGTAATGGAGAGAATTATGTCTATCTTGACATGAGGCATCTTGGAGAAGAGAAGATTATTAAAAGACTTCCTCAGGTTAGAGACCTGGCACTTAATTACTTGAAGGTTGATATGATCAAAGAACCAGTTCCTATTCAACCCACTGCCCATTATTCGATGGGAGGAATACCAGCCAACATTAAGACTGAGGTTCTAAGCGATCCAAAGGGTAATATCGTTGCCGGTCTTTATTCGTCAGGTGAGGCTTCATGTCTCTCACTTCATGGAGCCAACAGGTTGGGTACGAACTCTATGCAGGAGGCAGCAACTTTTGGCAGAGTAGCCGGGATCTCGATGTCCGAATTTGTAAAGAACAACGGTTTGGAAGAACTTCCGGCTAATCCTACTGACAATGCAAGAGGTAAGATCTCGGCATTAACAGAAGGTAAAGGAAAGGAACGCCATGCTGTTCTCAGGGAAGAATTACAGGAGAACATGATGAACTTTGCCGGTGTTTACAGAAATGATAAGGATATGAACAAACTTAAAAAGATCATTAAAGATCTCCAGGCAAGATATAAAAAGGTTACTATCGATGACAAAGGTGATGCATACAATATGGATCTTTTTGAAGCATTTGAGGTCGGGAATCTATTGAGTTTCTCCGAAGTAATAATAGAGGGAGCGATCGCAAGAAAAGAATCGAGAGGTGCACATTTCCGGATCGATCATCCTAAACGTGATGATAAAAAGTGGATGAAACATACTTTTGCATGGAAAACGGCAAAGGGTGTCAAATTGGATCATACGAGGAAAGCGATCATATATATGGACAGATTCCCTCCACTTGAAAGAAAATATTAAGGAGATATCAAATGTCAAAAGAAAAAAGAACAATAAAAATTTTAAGATACGATCCTGCTAAGGACAAAAAACCAGCTTGGGCAGAGTTTTCGGGAGAATTTGATTCCGATTCTACAATTCTTGATGTTCTCAATGAGATTCATTGGAAAATGGATGGTTCATTAGCTTACAGAAGATCATGCAGGAGTGCTATATGCGGTTCATGTGCAATGAAAGTTAATGGGCAAAATGTCCTTGCATGTGAAACCCCGATCCATAGATTTAAAGGAAATATAAAAATAGAACCTCTTCCTGGATTCCCGATCCTTAAAGATCTGGTCGTGGATATGGACGGGTTTTTCGAGAAAATGAAAAGGGTAAAACCGTATCTGATGGTGGACAAACCTCTTCCTGATAAAGAATTCCGTCAGTCACCCGAGGAATTTGAAAATATCCGGGAATCTGTAACTTGTATTTTGTGCGGAGCCTGTACTTCTTCATGTCCAAGTTTGTGGGGGAACCCTGATTATCTGGGGCCTGCAGCACTTCTGAAAGCTTACAGATTTATCTTTGATACAAGGGATGATGCAGCGAATGAAAGGATCGATATCGTTAATGATAAGAACGGAATATGGAGATGCCATACCATTTTTAATTGTATGGAAGCGTGCCCAAAAGATATCAAGATCACGGAATATCTCTCTCGTCTGAAAGTAAAAGTTGTGGAAAACTCGATCTAAAGCAAGATCTACCTGCCACTGCCTGAAGCAACTGCCAGAGATCTTTACCCATATACTATTAAAAATGGGAAGTTATACCAGCTTGTTGATGATGATGAAGAAGAGGTCTGGAAACTACATATCCACGATATCAAATAAGATCTTTTCGAGTTGTCATATTGATTGTTAACCCCGGTTGGAGTAGAATATTTTGAATATGGGAAAAGAGAATATTTTAGTTACAGGGGGAGCGGGATATATCGGTAGTCATATAGTGCGGGATCTTGGTGAAAAGGGATTTAATCCTGTTGTCGTTGACGATCTCTCGATGGGAAACAGGGAATATGTCCTTTATGGTGATTTTTTTAAGGGGGATATTGAAGATGATGAACTTATATCGCGCCTGATCAAAGAATATGGAATTAAAAGTGTTATCCATTTTGCAGCTTTTATGCAGGTAGAGGAATCGGTCGTTAACCCTTTTAAATATTATTTTAATAATTCCGTAAAATCTTTAAAACTGATAAAGAGCTGTGTCCGAAACGGGATAGAGAACTTTGTATTCTCTTCAACAGCTGCGGTATATGGGATCCCGGAGAAGATCCCGGCTAAAGAGAACTCTCACTTGCAGCCTATTAATCCTTATGGTAATTCAAAATTGTTTACAGAAATGGTCCTTCATGATATTTCAGCTGCGGAGGATAATTTTAATTATGTTGCATTGAGATATTTTAATGTTGCAGGATCTGACAGCAAAACGAGAATTGGACAGAGTTATAAAAAACCAACACATCTGATAACACTTGCCTTGAAAGCGGCACTTGGAGAGTACCCTTTATTAAAAGTATTCGGGACAGATTATGATACAAAAGACGGAACCGCTATCAGGGACTATATACATGTTGATGATCTGTCTAATGCTCA
>CAYNUG010000068.1:0-11203 GCA_964400545.1 uncultured Clostridia bacterium
CCAACACTTGCTAAATTTCTTAAAATTCGTATTTCTTCTTCTTTTTCTTCTACTTCATCTGACAGAATTTGAATACCTTTTGCTAATGTTTCCTCAGTAGTATTTTCCTCTGTTTTATCATCATTTCCGACTAAATTTTTCTTGTCAAATTTTTTATTCTCTTTTTCTTCTTTTTCTTTCCTAATTCTTTCTGCTTCCTCAATAGCTTTTCCCTTCTCTTCTGCTTCTTTATTCCTTTTTTTGTGAAGTTCAGAAAGGTGAAACATTATAGTATTTCTGTCTTTTTCAAAAACTGATATTAGTTCTATTAAAAAATTTTTAAATAATTCAAAAGCATCATTTTCTTGAATGCCTTCACGACCAGACTTATCCTGGAAATTTGAATTGTAAATTCTGGAAATATTAATTGTACCCGCTATTTGATTAGGTCTAATTCTATATCCTCCCATTTTTTGCCCTGCACCACCAGGACTTTGAGCTTGTCTTTCGCCCAACTTCAACCAATCATCTCCGTTTTCGCCATATGGTCTAATTCTAAAATCATCACGAAAAATCTTAACCCCTCCAAACCTTTTTAACCAAGATTTACGGTTTGCACTACTAAAAGTTCTATAAGGATATTTCTTTAGGTCTCCATCCTTTTTGTCGTCAGAAATTGTATTTTTAAGAAAATAAAATGTGAAAGTAAATTTTCCTATTTTATTAATTGTACTATAATCTAGTTCTTTAGAGAAAATTTTATTTATTGATTTTCTGAAAGTAAATGTTTTAGATTTCAAATCAATCAACCTGTAAGGGAACTTTTGCATTGGCTTAGAATCAAAAACTTCTTTATATTTACTTTCTAAAGTTTTAACATCTAATTCATTTCTTGTGATAGTTATTTCAACATTTTTTTCTTTATCATCAAGATATTTTGCCTCAACTCTATAATCAAAATCATCATAAAAAGCAGTTTTTACTTTTCCGTATTTTTCAGGGTTGTTAGTTGAAAAAAGATGAATGTGAAAATTTGATTGTTCTTTAGGAGGTAACAACATTTCTAAATTACCAAATAAATCGTCAAGTTGACTTTCTTCCCAGTTATCATTCAAGTTTGAGATTTCTATAATAGTTCCTTTTTCAAAAAATGTTTCTTTTAGGAGGGATTTAAGATTATCAATTTCGTTAAATTTACTTTGTAAAATCTCCTTAATGTTTATGTTATCATCCTCTTGAATATCTGCTTTTACTTCAGAAACAGTTGTACCTGATTTATCAAAATCATTCCAATTAACATTCCATTTTATTCCTTTTATTGTGTTAGTTTCTTTATCTTTTGAAACAGTTACTAGGTCAGTAGTAGTACCCAAACGATTTAGAGCAAATCTGCCAATACCTTTAGCCCCAGTTTTTACTCGTCCATTTTCTGTTAAATGGTCATATAACTTATCATCTGTACCAATTGTCATCCACTGATTCGTAATAACATTCTTAGTCATTCCACTTCCGTTATCGGCAATATATATTTTACTATTCTGCTTGTCAAATATTTTTATTTTATCTTCTTTATCTTTTTCTGTGATTTTTTTATACTTCAAATCAAAAATCAATATACAATTCTTAGCATCAGCATCATATGTGTTTTTTACTAACTCAATAATAGCCCCTTCCTCATTTGAGAAATTTTCAAGACCAATTAATTTGGCTGTTCTTGCTGATACTTTAAAAGGTATTTTTGCCATATTATTCTTCTATCTTAATTTATTATTGCTACTAATATATCCATGTTTACATTTGTACGCATATATCTTCAATTCTTTTACATTTCCTTTTGCACTATAATAAACTCTGTATAATTATACCTTTACTTAATAATCTCATCAATAGGGTTTTTATGTTTCAACAGTTTAATTTAGAATTCAAAATTGATTAAACGGGCTGCCGCCGTCGGGATGCTTTGTCTTATCGATTTGTATCTTCTCCTCCCTGTTAATTTGAAACCGGAAACTTTATACTGAATTCCTTTCCATTCCCGGTTTGGTTAATATAAATTGTAGGAAAGCGGGGAAAAACAATCAAGTAATTAAAAAATATTTAATCGGACGATCATGGATATTCCATGCTTACTGATACCGATACAAGATGTTGTTCCAAACAAAGGAAGAATTCCGGAACCAATCTGCTGTTATTGATGTTTACATGATCTTGGTATATAATTCAGCTTAATTTTTTGAAAATTCTAATAAAAACAATCAAAAAAAGGAGAAATTTATGATCAAACCGCATGGCTCTGATACTTTGAATCCATTATTTTTACAAGACAAGAATAAAAGAGAAGAATTAGTAAAAGAAGCTGCAAATCTACATTCAATAGTAATAAGTTCTCAAGCTGCTGCAAACGCAGTAATGCTCGGGAGTGGATATTTTAATCCGTTAAAAGGTTACATGAATAAGGAAGATGCTATTAATGTTGCAGAAAAAATGTATACGAAGGATGGCGTTTTCTTTCCTGTACCAGTATTAAACCTTGTCAAATCTCCTGACGGTATAAAGGTCGGAGAGAGAATTGCGCTTAAGGACCCGAATGTTGACGGGAATCCTGTAATAGCAGTTCAGACTGTTGAAGCGGTAGAAAAGTTGTCTGATGAAGACAAAAAAATGATCGGCGATAAAGTATACGGAACTGATGATGCTGAACATCCAGGCCTCTCAATATGGGAAAGCCTTGGCAATTTTGTGGTTTCCGGCCCGATCGAAGTATTGAATTTTTCCTATTTTGAAACCGATTTTCCCGAAACATTCAGAACAGCCTATCAGATAAGAGAAGAGATCAAAAAACTGGGATGGGAAAAAGTTGTAGCATTCCAGACAAGGAACCCTATGCACAGAGCTCACGAAGAACTTTGTAAAATGGCAATGGAAGGGGTGAATGCAGACGGAATACTGATCCACATGCTTCTCGGAAAACTGAAGAAAGGTGATATTCCTGCTCCGGTAAGAGATGCTTCGATCAGGAAAATGGTCGAACTATATTTCCCCCCCAACTCCGTTCTGATAACCGGTTACGGGTTTGATATGCTCTATGCCGGACCGAGAGAAGCGGTTCTTCATGCACTTTTCAGGCAGAACAGTGGTTGTACTCATCTGATCGTCGGACGTGACCATGCAGGTGTTGGATCATACTACGGCCCTTTTGATGCACAAAAAATATTTGATGAAGAGGTCCCCGAAGATGCACTTGAGATAGAAATATTTAAAGCAGATCATACCGCATGGTCAAAGAAACTCAACAAAGTAATTATGATGAACTCAGTTTCCGATCACAATAAAGAGGACTGGGTCTTTCTCTCCGGAACAAAGGTGAGAGAGATGCTTGCTAACGGCGAGAAACTTCCTGTTGAGTTCTCAAGACCGGAAGTTGCCGAAATACTCGGTGAGTTCTACAGATCGGAAGCTGCAAAAGGATAGACAGCTTTAAAATAAAAATTTCTTCAACGACATTATTTGGCGTACTCCTGCAATTATAATAGTTGCAGGAGTGAAAATGAACCATAATAATGAATTGAAAAGGATGGCCGTTGAGTATCTGAACGAGAACGGTAATTTTGTGATCGGGGATCTTCAGACCCCCAGTTTTATCAGGAAGGAATTTAATCTGATCTACAGGGAAAAGGATAACCGGAGAATTTCGGGAAAGGTTCCCGGTCCTGTTACAAGACTCTTTAATATTCTCTTTGGCGATGAAGAGATCAGTTTTGCATGAACCAGTTCATATATTTATTTTATATCGGTTTTTATGATATTATTGCTGTCTATGAATCCCACAAAAATTGATCTGAATTTTGCTGATCTTCATACCCACACAATTGCATCCGATGGCGAAATGACAGCCGGAGAAATTATAGAGGCTGCCGGGGGGATCGGACTGAAGACAATATCCATAACCGATCATGATGGAGTGGGAGCATACACCGGGAAGGTCAGAGAACTGAAAAAGAGCGCAAATAGCTTCGGTGTTGATCTTATAACGGGTATTGAGCTTGACAGTGAATATAATGGTGTGGAAGTTCATATTCTGGGTTATGGTATCGATATAGAAAACCCACGATTGAAAAAACATCTTATAGAAGTTCAAACGCTCAGAACAAAAAGAATTCGGGAAATCATGAATAAGGTTAATTTGAACCTTGGGAAGGATTTCCTTACTGAAGATATGATTTTTCCTCCTGGTCGTGAAACTCTGATGAAACCTCATATTATCAGAGAATTACTGGACAAAAAAAAATTTAAAAAGTATAAAGATGCTTCAAAATGGATAGATGATAAATGTAAACCTGAAACAACTGTTCCGAAATTCTTTTCCGGGGTGATCATACCGATAATTTTAGAGGCAGGAGGCACTCCCGTTCTTGCACATCCGGCATATTATATGGGACAGAATGGAATAGATATTGAAACAATGATAGCCGAATTGTCAACTTTTGGTCTTAAAGGCATCGAAGTGTATTACAATTATCACGGCTTCTCCCCAGCGAATTCTGATATGAAAGGATATCCGGATCTCATCTTTATGTTGCTTGATATTTCAAAAAAACACGATCTTTTTGCAACGAGGGGGAGTGATTCCCATACTATGAATGATTTTATGAAAAGGAATCCACCAGAGAAGATCAAATGAAGAAATTATTGCTACATATCTGCTGTGCACCCTGTGCAGTTTATGTATTTGAGAAATTGAAAAAGGATTATGATGTTACCGGATTTTTCTATAATCCCAATATTCATCCGATAAAAGAATACGAGATGAGAGCTGAGGAATTGAAGAAGATCTCAAAAAAGCTGGGCTGGAAAACTATAATATCGGAATATGATGTTAAAGAGTGGTTCAAATTGATCAGAGGACATGAAAAAGATCCTGAAAGAGGCGAGAGGTGTTCCATCTGTTTTAACATGAGGTTTGAAAAGGTTTTCGCATATGCAGTAGATAATGGTTATGATATCGTGGCTTCCACCTTGTCCATCAGTCCTTATAAGAACACTATTCAGATAAATGATGCAGGTTCGGAAAAGAGTGAAAAATATGGTATTGATTTTCTTCCTGAAAACTTTAAAAAAAAGAATGGCTACAATATTGGGAAAAAGATGAGTATGGAGCATGGGATCGTACATCAGAATTATTGCGGCTGTGTTTATTCCAGAAGGGACAGGAATAATAAGCTGAAAAAATAATCTTTATTTTTCAGAGATTCTTTTCCTAATAACTTGGAAAACACCTTTTGTAGATGAGAACTCCTTGTGAATCCTGTTTAGTTGATCAATATGGTTTACTTCAAATGTGATCTTGATCTTTCCGGAGTTCTGGGTTATTGCTTCATTCTCTATCTTTTTAATGTTTGAATCGTATTTTGCGGTAATATTTGATATTGTACTTAGCATACCGGGTCTGTCTGAAACAATAAGATCATATTTTACCAGTTGTGAAAAATCAGCTTCATTATTCCACTCAACTTTTTTTATCCTGTCCTCCATGACATTTTTCAGACTGGAACAGTTGTCCCGATGGATTACCAACCCTCTTTTCAAAGTTATAAATCCTCTGATCTTTTCCCCCTTGATCGGGTTGCAGCATTTTGCAAATTTAACGTCAATATCCTGATATCCTTCGACTTTGATCATCAGGTAAAGCATATCCCGCTTTTTCGATCTGGTTTTTTTAGGGATAATTTCAAAAGCTTCAACTTCATTGAAAATTGTTCCGAGGAATTTTTTATCTAAAACTTTTTTGTTTGATCCAACATCCCTTAAGAATGTATCCATCTCTGTATAATGAAGTTTTTTCAACCTCTCTTTAATATCATTTTCGTCAATTTTGATCTTATATTTTTTCTTATATTCTCTAATGACCTTACTCCACATCCTTTTCCCTTTTTCGATATTTTTTCTGTTTTCTTTCTGCTGAAGGAAATTCAATATGTTCTTTCTCGCTTTGCTGGTGGCCACATGTTTCAGCCAATCAAGAGAGGGGGATGTGTTCTTTCTTGTTACGATCTCCACAACATCTCCTGAATTGAGAGGTTTTTTTATAGAGATCATATGTTCGTTTACTATTGCTCCGTAACATTTTTCGCCTATCTCAGTATGGATGGCATAAGCAAAATCGATTGAGGTAGATCCGATCTTAAGGTTAAATATCTTTCCCTTCGGAGTGAAAACATATATCTCTTTTTCAATAAGATCCCCTTTAAGCAAATTAAGGAACTCTTCAGGATTCGGATTTTCTTTGTGGGTTTCGATCATTTCCCTGAACCAGTTAAGCCTCTGATCGTTTTCAAGAAATGATATCCCCTCTTTATATTTCCAGTGAGCAGCAATCCCTTCTTCTGCTATTTTGTGCATTCTTTTTGTACGGATCTGGATCTCATACTTGACTCCGTCTCCGGCGATAATAGTAGTGTGAATTGATTGATATCCATTATTTCTCGGATTTGCGATGAAATCCCTCCATCTGCCGGGAATCGGTGTGTATCTCTGATGAATCTCGCCTATTATCATATAACAATCTGCTACAGACTTTGTTATGATCCGTAATGCCAGAAGATCATAAACTTTTCCAATGTCGATATCCTGCTTCTTGATTTTTTTATATATGGAGAATTTTCTTTTTATTCTGTATTGGATCTCTCCGGTGATCCCGAGATTTCTGAGGATCTTTTTAAGTTCTTTTTTGAATTTCTCGAGTTTCTGATTTGCCCACTCCTCTCTGACACCGATTTCACGTGTTATCCTTTCATATTCCTCCGGATAGTAATATTTAAATGATATATCCTCCAGAGTTACTTTTATTTTGCCCATCCCCAGTCTTGCTGCTATGGGAGCATATATATCTAACGTTTCCTTTGCGATCCTTTTCCTTTTCTCTTCTTTAAGTGCATCCAGAGTAAGAATGTTGTGAAGCCTGTCGGCCAACTTGATTAGGATTACGCGTACATCTCCTGTCATTGCAATTATGATCTTTTTTAGAGTTTCAGCTTTAGCACTATCTGCATCAAGGTCAGATATTTTTGTGATTTTTGTCACACCCCAGACAATATCCCCCACTTCTTTCCCGAACATAGAATTAATCTCTTCAATAGTGTAGTCCGTATCTTCTACTACATCGTGGAGTAGAGCAGCGGCAATGGAAATCTCATCAAGTTTCATGTCTGCAAGAATTCCGGCAACCGAAAGGGGATGTGAAATATATGCTTCTTTATCAGCCCGGATCTGACTCATATGAGCATCAGCAGCAACAGAATATGCTTTTTTCAACAGTTCTGTGTTTGCTTTCGGGTGATAGCTGAGAACTTTTTCCTGAAGTTCAAAAAACCTTTTAATCATTTTGTAAAGAATATAGTACAAATCACCCATTATATCAACATTTTTTGTTAATATTATACTTATCTTTGCTGTTTTTGAATTATCTGTTACAATCTGATTGTGAATAAATCCTCTTATATTTTCTTGTTAATATTCCTTGCTGTTTCCTCCATGATCTTTAGCGATAAATATCTGGAAATGAGAAAAAAAATGGTTGAAGAACAAATCATAAAGAGAGGAATAACCAATAAAAGGGTTACTGATGCTTTTTTAAAAGTTAAGAGACATCTTTTTGTGGATGAAAAATACAGAAAAGAATCATATAGTGATTCATCTCTCGCAATCGGTGAAGGGCAGGTGATCGACAGACCTTATATAGTCGCAATGATGACGTATGTGATCGCTCCTGACTATAATAAAAAAGTGTTGGAGATCGGGACCGGATCGGGTTTCCATGCTGCGATCCTTGCTGAACTGGTAAAGAATGTTTATACAATTGAAAACAGGTCCGTTCTTTCAAAGAGAGCAGAAAAATTATTAAGATCGCTTAAATATAATAATATAGATTTTAGGATAGGTGATGGTGCAAAGGGGTGGGAGGAGAAGGCTCCTTTTGACGGGATCATATGTACCTACTCTCCGGATCATATCCCACCTGATCTGCTTGATCAGCTTAGCCCGGGAGGCAGAATGATCATTCCGGTAAGTTATTCCTCCAAAGTGCAGGAATTTATTCTGATCGAAAAAAGGGTAGATGGAAGTTATAAAAGAACTATCCTTATTCCTGTTCCATTCACGCCGTTGATAAGAGGGGCGAATGAGCGATAGATTATTTCCAGATCTGAATACTGAACAGATCAAAGCTGTTAAGTTCATAGATAAACCTCTTCTTATTCTTGCGGGTGCAGGTTCGGGTAAGACACGTGTTATAACAAACAAAATATCATACCTTATCAAAGAACATGGATATTCTCCATTGGATATTCTGGGTGTTACATTTACAAATAAAGCGGCAAACGAAATGAAGAACCGCGTAATAGAAATAACAGGATCGGATCCATCCTTGTTTAATATCTCTACTTTTCACTCACTTGGATTGAAAATACTCAGGGAGGAAGGCCTTAGTGCCGGTTTTGGTCCTGAATGGTCAATAAATGATGATAAGGATCAGAAAAAGATCACAGGAAATATAATCAAAGAGAATTTCAGCTATTTTACAAGTGATATGGTCGATGAGACAGTAAAGAAGATTAATAGGGCAAAAATGAATCTTTTGTATCCTAACAATATGGATATGCTGTTTAGGAGGGGGTTCTCGGAAGATGAAGCGGAGATCTTTCTCTTGTATTGGGAGCAACAGAAAAAAAACAAGAGATGGGATTTTGAAGATCTGATATCACTTCCCTGTCTAATCCTGAGTGGAGATAAAAAGATAAGAGAAAAATATGAATCCCGTTTCAAGTATGTTCTTGTTGATGAATTTCAGGATACTAATCCAAATCAGTATGAATTGATCCGGCTGATTGCATCCCGTCGTGGGAGGGTTACCGTCGTGGGTGATGATGACCAGGCTATTTATTCATGGCGTGGGGCAAATGTACGTTTTATGAATGATTTTAAAGAGGATTTCAAAGGGACCATGATCATGAAGATGGAACGAAACTACAGGTCGACAAAAGAAATCCTCGATTTTGCAAACAGATTGATCAGAAAGAACAGGTTTAGGCAGGCAAAGGAAATGTGGACTGAGAGAGTAAGCGGTAATCTTGTAACATTGGTGTTGACCTTATCTAAAGAATCGGAAGCGGAGCAGATTGCAGATATGATTGAACATTATTCGGAAGAAGATCCATCGATTTTCCCGATTGCGATCCTGTACAGGATCAATTCTCAGTCTTTTCCTTTTGAATCTGTATTTCAGAAGAGAGGGATCGGATATAGGATAGTTAAAGGTCTTAGGTTCTTTGACAGAAAGGAGATTAAAGATTCTATATCACTTCTTAAACTTGCATTCAATCCGGATGATGATGTCTCATTTCAGAGGGTAATCGATTTTCTTCCTCTTGGAATAGGTCCTAAATCACTTGAACAGATCAAAAAAAGGAGTATGGAGAAAAGTTTGTCCCTGATGAGATCGCTAAAAGAATATTTCCCTGATAAATTTAATTCTAAACCTGTCCTTGGAAAGATCTTCAAAGTAAGTATTGAGAAAGAAATTGAATCTATATCCGGAACTTTACAAAAACTCCTTGATGATTCAGGATATACTCATTACTTAAGGGAGCGGAAGGAAGATGACCGGTTACTCAATATTGATGAACTCCTGGATTTTATAAAAAAATGGGAAGCCGGAATGGATAATAAAAGAAATATAAACGAACTACTTGACAAGCTATCTCTAGAGTCTGGTAAAGATCCAGAAAAAATATCAGAGAAAGTTCTTCTTCTTACAATGCACAATTCCAAAGGATTGGAGTTCCCGACTGTAGTAGTGTCCGGTGTGAATGAAACTTATATGCCTTTCTTCATGAGAAAAGAGAAGATGGAGATTGAGGAAGAAAGACGGCTTATGTATGTAGCTTCTACCAGGGCAATTGACAGGCTTGTATTGTCTGTCGGCGGGGCAAAAGAATCGCGATTCTTACTCGAGACCGGCCTGACCGGTATAAATGTGGCATATTCCTATGGAGAACTGATAGGAAGCATATCCGGAAAGTCACCTGATATCAGTGAACCTATTCCAGATCCTGATGTTATGGTCGAGCATCCAGTTTTCGGAAAAGGGGCGGTGAAGAAAAAAACAGATAACAACAAGTATCTTGTGGATTTTGGTGATAAAGGAGAAAAACTAATTGATACTTCAATAGTTGAGTTGGAATTTATTGAATAAGTTATATTTTTGCCAGAGGTTTGATTTAAAAGGCGGTTTTATAATATAATTCTGTTATGGAGGCAAAAAAGAGAATAGAAGCGGAAAAGCTTTCTAATATTCTGAATCCCAAAAAAAGCAACAAGGAATTCAAAGTAACTATAAGGTTCCGGAAACATCTGTCCAGAAAATATGAGAAAGCATTGGAACTTGCAAAGAAAAACCCCTATTTCATGGAAGAAGGAGAGGGGGATCTCAAGAGAACATATGTAAGCTTTTATCCTCCCGATGTAGATGATCTGTTTGATCTGTTCGAGCTTGTGAAAGATCAGGAGACAACCAGAATTTACCTCAATAACAAGCTTATACCCTACATTCAGGATCTTTGGCTGTTCCTGATGTGGTTCTATCGGGTCAAATGAACGGCTATACCGACATTTTCACTTTGAATCACTTGACTTTTACCGAATATTACAATATATTTCATTATCTGAGGAGGATATGATGAAAAAATTATTATACTCTGCATTGATACTCATAATCGCATTGTTTTTTCTATCCGGTGTTTCAGGATGTAAGAAGTTGTCAGTTTCAAATTTAAGTGCAAACAAACATCTCAGAGAGGCAAATAAATTATATGCGCAAGAAAAATTCAGGAAGGCTTCAGAGGAATATGAAACTGCACTGAAAAAAAATCCAGATCTTGATGTTGCCTACCTTTATCTCGGGACATGTTACAGTATGTTATATAAACCGGGAAAAGAGACGGAAAGGAATCAGGAGTATAGTGAAAAGGCAGTCAAATATCTTCAGAAGGCCGAAGAAGCTAATCCGGATGATGAGAATGTTGTCATTGCTCTTGGCAGCATGTTCGATAAGATTGGAAATTTTGAAGAAGCTGAAAAATATTTTTTGAAGATACTTGAAAAATCTTCAGATTCCCCGAAATCTTATTATACGCTTGCTAATTTTTATTCACAGAATGGAAAGTTTGAA
>CAYNUG010000069.1:0-11181 GCA_964400545.1 uncultured Clostridia bacterium
CGATCGGCATCCGATTTGGTTTAAAGATAAGATATTTTACGTTTCTGATAAAAGTTTATCCCTTAATTTTCATTCGTTTGATCTAAAAACCGGAAAGTTTGATCAGATCACAAAATTCAAGGATTTTGATATTCTCTGGCCTTCCGGAACTAATGGAACAGTAATATTCGAAAAAGGCGGTTTTCTGTTTAAGATCGATCTGAACACATATAAAGTTTCAAGACTTGTGGTTAACATTGAATTTGATAACCCTAACATACTTCCTTACTTCAAGAATGTTTCAAAATTTGTTTCAAGATTTGGAGCCACTTTGAACTCAGACGGAAAACGGGCTATATTTGATGCAAGAGGTGATCTCTTTTCCGTTCCTTCTGAAAAAGGAGGAGTTACATTAAATCTCACAAGAACTCAGGGGATCAGAGAGATGTACCCGGTTGCATCACCGGATGGCAAATCTATCTTATACGTCTCAGATGAATCCGGAAATTATGAATTCTATATTGTAGACCCGCTTGGGAGAAATAAAGCAAAAAAACTTACAGACACAAAAGTCTGGAAGTATCCTGGTGAATGGTCTCCGGACAGTAAATATTTTGTTTTTTCAGATGCGGACAGAAAATTACAGATAATTGATCTTAAAACTTCCAGCATCACTTTTATTGATAGAGACAGATCAGGAACTATCAGAGACTATTCATGGTCTCCGGACTCAAATTGGATCGTCTACACAAAAAAGGGAGCAAACAAACTGGATTCGGTCTGGGTATATTCACTTGAAACTCACAAACCCTCACAAATCACAAATTCAAAATATGAAGATTTTTCCCCTTCCTTCTCAAAAGACGGAAAATTTATATTTTTCATCTCTAACAGAGATTTCAATTTCAATTTTCAAAACGGTTTTTCTACGATGGAATTTGATTTTATCTACAATAAAACAGCAAGAATATTCGCTATCGGATTAACCGGATCATCACCAGCTCTGTTCAAAGATAAAAATGATCTGGAAGTTGATTCGTCACCGAAAGCAGATGATGATAAAAAGAAAAATGATAAAATCTCGAAAAATGCAGTTAAAGTCAATATAGATTTTAATGATCTAAACAACAGGATCACGGTTTTTCCTCTTCCAACAGGAAGTTATGGCAGCATTACAGATTTGGGCAAAGGGAAAGCCCTGTATACAGATAGCAACGGACTTCATTTATTTAACTTTAAAAAGAAAAAATCTGATATAGTAATGAAAAAAATCCGTTACGGTTCACTTTCGGCAGATAATAAAAAGATATTGTACAGATCAGGTGGAACCTGGGGGATCGCAGATATTAAACCTAACCTTAAACCCGGTTCGGGAAAATTGAACTTACAGGATGTTGTTATGAAGATCGATCCGGTAAAAGAATGGAAGCAGATATACAATGAAGGATGGAGAATATACAGAGATTGGTTCTATGTCAGGAATATGCATGGAGTTGACTGGGAAAAAATGAGAAAAAAGTATGAGATCCTTCTTCCTTATGTAAGCCACAGAGCCGATCTGGATTTTATTTTTGGAGAGCTTGTTGGCGAACTTAATGTTGGGCATACTTACGTTAACTGGGGAGATTTCAACAAGGTTAAAAGGTTGAGATCCGGCTTTCTTGGTGCAGTTCTTACTGCAGATGAACAAGCAGGGTTATATAAGATCACAAGAATATTCAATGGAGAGAACTGGAATGAAAGGACCAGATCTCCTCTAACTGAAACCGGTGTTGAAGTTAATGAAGGTGATTATCTGATCAAAATAAACGGATACGATGTAAGTATTAAGGATAATCCTTATATGTTCCTTGAGAACACTGCAGGAAAAAAGATAAGTATTACGGTATGCAGTTCCCCGGATAAGAAAATTTCACGAACATACTGGATAAAACCATTATCCAGTGAGCTTGGACTTATGTACAATGATATGATCGAAGCAAAGCAAAAACTGGTCGACAAACTTTCGAACGGAAGAATTGGTTATATACATGTTCCCGACACTCATCTGGAAGGAAACAGAGAGTTATTCAAAGGAATATACTCTTTTAATGATAAAGAAGCGTTAATAATTGATGACAGATACAACGGAGGCGGATGGTCACCTTCAAAAATGATCGAGAAATTGTCAACAAAAACCTATGCCTACTGGAAAAGCAGAGATATGGATCTGACACCTGCACCTGTATTCTCTTTTAACGGACCACTGGCAATGCTTATAAATCATTATTCTTCTTCCGGTGGAGATAACTTTCCATATTGGTTCAAACTAAGAAAACTGGGAAAACTGATCGGAACAAGAACATGGGGAGGACTTGTAGGTTACGGATGGAGTCCTGCTCTTGTTGACGGACCTTCCTTTGCAGTCCCGATGTCAGGGATAGTGAATACAAAGGGTGAATATGTTGTTGAAGGCGTGGGAATTTACCCTGATGATGGTTTCGAGGTTTATGATCTTCCTGAAGAGATCGCTAAAGGTAATGATCCGAGCATTGAGAAGGCTGTAAAACATCTTCTCAAATTGCTTGAAAATAACAAGTTCAAAAAACCTGAGAATCCAAAAGATCCGGACAGATCAGGATGGTTTGAAAAAGAAGTAAAATAATTATATTCAGAGGGAGCAGTTTTTTAACTGCTCCCTTTTTTTTACCCGCTATTCATTACTAAAATTTTATTATTTGATGAAGGCAGTTTCACATTATAGTCTCAAATCCAAGTGAACGAAAAATACAGAAAATTGAATATAAAAGCTAAAGAGAATAATTTAAGTATAAACAAATAGATTGAAAACACTCTAAGTAACTAATTGTTATGAGGGATTAGAACAAATCTTTTTGAGAAAAATCTTTACTATCCGAATCTTCAGTTATTATATTCTCTTTTTTTTCCCCGGCATCAGTTTCTTCTTTTACCGATATGAGCGGCTGTGTCGAGATCCTTTTCCCACGTGCGGTTATCCCCTTAACGGAAATAAACTTTTCACCATCAATAGTATCATCCTTTTTCTTGCTCTTTCCTCCGAATTCTACATGAAATATCGGTCTGGGATTTTCAGATACAGCAAGCAACTTCGAATCCGGGTCTTCTCCAATAAACCTTATTTTTTTATGTGAGTCACCCACATTAAATCTTTTCAAATAGTAAAAACCCTGGTCTGCATCAAAATATACTGCAGTATAAACAATCTTTTTATCATATTTTTTAATAATAATATGATCATCTGAAAAATGATTCGAAATATCAAAATTATATAACCGAACCATACCTGAGCCGGTTACTTCAATTATTCTGTCTTCTCCTGAGAATTCTCCCAGGTACTCTCCTCTTCCGTCACGGTTCAGCCTGTGAATAGAAGAATCGAACCATAATTCAATCCCCCCGAGAGTTGAAACACCATTTTCCCTTAACTGAACTTTTGAGACCGGATTCTTTGTCAGTATATTTCCTTGTGAATTTCGACCCTTAATTGTCAATTCAGAAAAATCAAGATCTATCTGAAGGTTTCTTAATCTCTTCTTTGGTCTAAGGAAGATCTTTACCTTCTCGGCCTCACCGTTCGGATTAGCTGTAAAATAAATGACCTTTGAATCAGGTTGCCCTTTTGTAAGATCGTATAATTTATCTCTGGTAACAGATTTAACGGGGAATCTCTTCATGTAATATTTTCCATCCTTCCCGTCCCTGTAGATCACATTATAAATAGTCCTTTCATCCCCTCTGTTGTAAATATCAATATGGATAATATCCTTCCCTGCAAATGATTTCTCATCAACTCTCTTTACAGTGAATGTTCCATCTTTCATAAACAAAATAATATCATCTATATCTGAACACTCCCTAACAAACTCACCATTTTTCAAGGCAAAACCGAAGAATCCTTCATCCCTGTTAACATAAAGTTTTTTATTTGCAGCAACAACCTTGGTCGCCTCAATTTGATCAAAACTCCTTATTTCAGTTTGTCTCTCCTTTCCAACACCAAATTTCTCCCTGATCTTTAAAAAGAAATTAATCGTATAGCTTTTTATATCCTTCAGATGTTCCTTAACAGATTCAAGTTCTTCCTCTAATGAACGTATATGTTCATCCGCTTTGAATGAATCATATTTTGATATTCTTTTTATCTTAATTTCAGTAAGCTTTGCGATATCCTCGGTTGTAACATCTTTATTCAATAACTTCTTGAATGGAGTAAGTCCTTTATCTATTGTTTCGATTATTGATTCCCAGGTCTCACAATTTTCTATATCAATATATATTCTGTTTTCAATGAATATCTTTTCAAGTGATGACAAATGCCAGGCTTCCTCTATCTCTCTCTTTCTAATCTCCAACTCAAGATTAAGGAGTCCTACAGTACTATTTGTAGAGATCCTCAGCATCTCACTGACCCCGATAAATTTCGGACGCTTATCCATAATGACACAGCAATTTGGGGAGATCGAAACTTCGCAATCTGTAAATGCATATAAAGCATCAATTGTTTTATCCGGTGAAGTGCCGGCAGGTAAATAGATCATTATCTCCACTTTATCCGAAGTATTATCATCGATTTTTTTAATCTTTATCTTACCTTTTTCATTGGCCAGAAGGATAGACTCTATTAATGTTGTTGAATTCTTTCCGAACGGTATTTCTGTAATTTTAATGCTTTTTTTGTCTATTTTTTCTATCTTTGCCCT
Organism: uncultured Clostridia bacterium; assembly: GCA_964400545.1. GTDB lineage: Bacteria > Acidobacteriota > Aminicenantia > UBA2199 > UBA2199 > UBA647. The sequence continues at coordinate 4,701 of CAYNUG010000069.1, forward strand.
GACTTTTACCTTTCCTCCCTGAAGTCCGTCATTATATTTTGAAAAGTCGGCAGAACCTCCTGAAGGAAAATCAGGATATAAAGAGAACTTTTCTCCATTTAGATAAGCTATTGATGCGTCAATAAGTTCATTAAAATTATGAGGAAGTATTTTGGAAGCCAGGCCTACAGCAATTCCTTCGGCACCCAGGAATAACAGGATAGGGAATTTGACGGGTAATACAACAGGTTCCTTATTTCGTCCGTCATATGAATTGATCCACTCAGTAGTTTTCGGATTGAACACGACATCAAGTGCGAATTTTGATAATCTTGCCTCAATATATCTCGGTGCAGCCGATCTGTCTCCTGTAAGAGTATTACCCCAGTTTCCCTGTGTATCTATCAGTAATTCTTTCTGAGCTAGTGAAACCAGTGCATCACCTATTGAGGCATCTCCATGAGGATGGTACTGCATTGTAAAACCTATTATATTTGCGACTTTGTTATACCGCCCATCCTCAAGGCGTTTCATAGTATGGAGAATTCTCCGTTGAACGGGTTTCAATCCATCAAGAACTTCCGGAATCGCTCTTTCCAGTATTACATAAGACGCATAGTCAAGGAACCATGACTTGTAAAGTTCGGGAATGTCTTTAACATGCTGAATTTTTTCTTCTTTATCAAATCCTTTTACATTTTGAGATTTCTCTTCCATAGTGCTCAGATCCCTCCTGTCAATTAACCTGATCAGCTTCGATCATTTCATTATCGATCTTCAGATTATCTATTATGAATTTCTGCCTCTCCGGTGTATTCTTTCCCATATAGAACTGCAGCGTCTCTGAGACCGACGCCTCCTTGCTGACAAGTACCGGTTCAAGTTTCATTTTTGCACCGATAAATTCCTTGAACTCATCTGGGGATATCTCCCCGAGACCTTTAAATCTTGTCATTTCACACCCTTTTCCTAATTTATCAATTGCATCTTTTTTCTCTTCTTCAGAATAACAATACAAAGTTTTCTTCTTGTTCCTTACTCTGAATAATGGAGTTTGGAGAATATACAAATGATCCTTTTTAACTAATTCAGGAAAGAACTTCAGGAAAAAGGTCAGGAGAAGAAGTCTTATGTGCATACCGTCAACATCCGCATCAGTAGCTATTATAATATTATTATACCTTAGGTCATCAAGACCATCCTCAATATTTAATGCAGCCTGCAAAAGATTGAACTCTTCATTCTGATAGACTATCTTTTTACTAAGTCCGAAAGTATTCAATGGTTTTCCTTTAAGACTGAAAACGGCCTGTGTCTGAACATCCCTTGATTTTGTTATTGAACCACTGGCAGAATCTCCTTCGGTAATAAAAATAGTCGATTCTTTCCTCTTCTCATCATTAGAATTGAAATGGATCTTACAGTCCCTCAGTTTTCTATTATGCAGATTCGCTTTTTTTGCCCTGTCTCTGGCAAGTTTTTTAATACCCGATAAAGCTTTCCGTTCTTTTTCTGAAGCAAGTATCTTTGAATACAACAGATCTGCAACATCTTTATTTTTATGCAAAAAGTTATCAAGAGAATTCTTTAAAAAATCAATAACATAATTTTTAACAGAAATTCCTCCGGGGTCCATATCCTTCGAACCCAGTTTGGTTTTCGTCTGCGATTCGAAGACCGGTTCCTCTACCTTCAAACTGATCGCTGCTATTATTGAGGTCCTGATATCAGACACATCAAAATCTTTTTTATAAAACTCTCTTATTGTTCTTATCAGCCCCTCTCTGAAGGCCTGAAGATGGGTTCCTCCCTGAATTGTATTCTGACCATTAACAAAAGAATAGTATTCTTCACCATAATGTCCTCCATGAGTAATAGCGACTTCAATATCCTCACCTTTAAGGTAGATGATCGGATATATGATCCCGTTATCAATATTTGCATTAAGGAGATCAAGCAAACCGTTCTCTGAATAATACTTTGTTCCATTAAAATTAATGGTTAAACCGGAATTAAGATAAACGTAATAGTTTATCTGTTTCTCTACAAACTCGGATATATAACGGTAATCTCCAAATATCTCATGATCGGGAGTAAATACGACTTCCGTTCCATTAGTTTCCGGTGTCGATTCCAAAGGTCTGTCATTATTAACATTTCCTCTTATATATTCTATCTCTTTTTTCTCTTTTTCCCTTATAGATCTGATCACAAATCTTTCGGAAAGAGCATTCACAGCTTTTATTCCTATCCCGTTCAGCCCGACCGATTTTTTAAAAACTTTTGAATCGTATTTTGCACCGGTATTCATTTTCGAGGATACATCCTTTAGTTTTCCCAGCGGTACACCACGTCCATAATCCCTGATCTTAACAGATTTGTCATTAATTACTACATCAATTTTCTTCCCGAATCCCATCATGAATTCATCAATTGAATTATCTATGACCTCTTTTAAAAGAAGATATATCCCGTCATCCTGTGAACTCCCATCACCAAGTTTTCCAACATACATTCCTGGTCTCTTCCTTATATGCTCTTTCCAGTTCAGTGTTTTTATGCTTTTCTCTGTATACTCTTCTATGCTCAAATTTTCCCTCGATATTGATAACTTTCACTCTTAATTCTATAAAAATTTTTCTTATTATTCAAGCCAAAATATACAGGAAACAGTAATTGTTAATTATTTACTGCGTTCATGTCATTTATTTCCATGAAACTTGTCATTGATTGTAATTCCGAAATATTAAAGAATGACATTTACAATAGTGCTAATGACATTCTCTATAACACTTAATAACAATTTCTATAGTTCTAAATGACAATTTCTATATCACTAATCTCAATCTTGTTCTTGACATTTTTCACAATTTTTGATAATCTCTTTTTTATATCGGGTCTATAGCTCAACGGCTAGAGCCACCGGCTCATAACCGGTAGGTTCCAGGTTCGAATCCTGGTAGGCCCACTCTTTTTTAGGAGCATCTTTTGAAAGACGGTCTTGAACTATTATATAAACTTCAACAATTTGACGACAAGGTAACAGAAACGAACACCAGGATTGCTGAGATTCCGGAAACCATAGAATCTCTTGAACAGGACAGGGACAGCAAAAAAGATATTGTTAATAAATCAAAGAAAAAGATGGATGACAATCTCAAAGTGCGTGAAAACCTGGAAAGAGAGATACTTCTGATAAAAGAAAAAATATCAAAGCACAGAGAGCAATTAAATAAGTCAACAACCAATAAAGAATATCAGGGTTTCATTTCAGAAGTGAAGTTTGAAGAGAATAAGATCCTCGAGATCGAAGAGAAGATCATTGAAGAGATGCTTAAATCAGATGAAATAATGGATGAGGTCAGAAAGAGTGAAGCGGAATTCCTTAAGATCTCAGAAGATTACAACAAACGGATCGAAGATCTGAAACAGAATCTTCAATATTATAAAGATAAACTGGTCGAAGAACAGAATCAGAAATTGGAATTGAGGAAAACGGTCTCGGCAAATTTGCTTCAGATCTACGACAAATTAATAAAGAACAGGGACGGCAAAGCTATTTCATTTGTTGAAACAAATTTCTGTGGAATATGTAATGTAAAGATTCGTCCTCAGAGATTAAGTGAATTGATCTCCACCAAAGATATTTTCATTTGTGAGAATTGCGGAAGGATCTTATACAAAGAAATAGAAGAGAAAGAAAAAACAGATAACGATTGACCACACTTTCGGTAGAATTTTCCTCCCGATCTTATTTTTCCTATATCAAACTAATTAATTTTTGTGGTAAAATACTTTTAAGAACAGCAGAAGTTCCTCCTGCTGCAACAGGAGATTCTTTATGAAGAACAAGAACTATGAATTTCTAAAAGAAACGGCAAAGAACATAAGGATACATATTGTCAAAATGATCTCTTCGGCAGGCTCTGGCCACCCGGGAGGATCTCTATCTATTGCAGATATCGTAGCCTTTCTTTTTTTCGACGAAATGAACTTTGATCCAAAAAATCCAAATGATCCCGAAAGAGACAGATTTATACTTTCAAAAGGACATGCAGCGCCGGTTCTATATGCCGCACTTGCTATGAAAGGCTTTTTCCCAGAATCAGATCTTGCATCTTTAAGAAGTGTCAATTCTCATCTTCAGGGTCATCCTCACCGACTTGATACTCCCGGAGTTGAAGCTTCCACCGGATCTCTCGGACAGGGGTTTTCTATGGCTTCTGGAATGGCTATAGGGAACAGATTGAGCGGATCAGGATCAAACGTATACACTATAATTGGAGATGGAGAATCGCAGGAGGGGCAGATATGGGAAACAGCCATGGCTGCCGGTTTCAGAGGTCTGTCTAATTTATGTGCATTTCTTGATTACAATAATCAGCAGATAGACGGCTATGTTTCTGAAATCAAAGATATCTTCCCTGTAAGAGAAAAATGGGAAGCGTTCAATTGGAATGTAATAGAAATAGATGGGCATGATTTTGAGCAGATTGAGAAGGCAGTATCGGATTTCAAAAATGAAAAAAATAAACCAACTATGATAATTGCAAAAACTACCAAAGGCAAAGGAGTCTCATTTATGGAAAACAACCTTGCATTTCACGGTTCGGCACCAAATGCCGAAGAACTCGAAACGGCAATTAAGGAGTTGAAAAATGGCTAAAGAAAGTCTCCGCGGTCAATATGGGAAATCACTTATTGAGTTGGGTTCGAAAGATCACAATATAGTCGTACTTGATGCAGATCTGGCAAAATCGACAAAAACACTTGGTTTCGGGAAGGAGTTTATCAACAGGTTCTTTGATATGGGTCTTTCAGAACAGGATATGATATCGACGGCTGCAGGGATCGCACTTACCGGAAAAACTGTTTTTGCTTCAAGCTTCTCTGTTTTTCTGACCGGACGAGTTTTTGATCAGGTAAGACAATCCGTTTGTTACAATAATGCAAATGTAAAACTCGTTGCAACTCATTCCGGACTTGGAGTTGGAGAGGATGGTGCCACCCATCAGTCCCTTGAGGATATTGCTCTGATGAGATCACTTCCAAATATGCGGGTGATAGTACCTGCCGATTCAATAGAGACGAAAAAAGTGATCGAATATGTTTCAAGAGAATCCGGACCTTTTTATGTGAGACTTATAAGGGGTGAACTCCCTGTTGTACATAACAAAGATCATGTTTATGAACCGGGAAAAGCGGATATCCTTACAGATGGAGACGATCTTGTGATATTTGCTATTGGATCAATGGTCAATAAGGCTCTAGATGCATCAGCAAAATTAAAACATCTCTCACTTGGTGCTTCGGTTGTCAATCTTTCATCTATAAAGCCAATGGATGAAGATACCGTTGTCTCGCTGGCACGCAAGACCAGACATGTCATTACCATTGAAGACCATTCTGTCTATGGAGGAATGGGTTCTTCTGTTGCAGAAGTACTCTCACAAAAATTTCCTGTAAAAATGAAGATAATAGGTGTTGAAAATAGTTTTGGAAGATCAGGGAAACCTGAAGAACTTTATGATTTCTTTCAACTTACACCTGAAAGGATAGTTAAAGAAGCAAAGATAATTCTTGGAAAATAAATGATAGAATTCTATCACGTATACAAACAATATGTTAAGAATCAATTCGCTATTTCAGATGTAAGCATCTCAATAGAAAGAGGAGAATTTATTTTCTTAACAGGTGCTTCAGGAGCTGGAAAATCAACATTTCTTAAATTAATTTATAAGGAGGAGATTCCCTCGAGAGGTCAGATCCTTATTGATTCAATGAACCTTAATCTACTTCCCGACAAAAAACTTTACAAGCTAAGGAGAGATATCGGAATCGTTTTCCAGGATTTCAAATTACTGGAGAACAGAACAATATATGAGAATGTAGCGATCCCCCTGGTTGCGCGGAATGAAAGGAAATCAATAATTGATAAAATGGTAATAAACGCTCTCACTCTTGTCGGACTTACTCACAGAAGAAACTATTTGCCCACTCATGTATCAGGAGGAGAACAGCAACGTGTTGCTATTGCACGTGCGATAGTTGGAAATCCAAAGATAATAATTGCAGATGAACCCACAGGCAATCTTGACACGGAACTGTCAATAAATATCATTAAAATTTTTGAAAGAATAAATATCAATGGAATAACAGTTCTTATTGCTACACATGACAACAATATCCTGAAACTCTTTCCGAAAAGGATCGTACGTCTGGATAAAGGTATGCTTATTTCAGATATGGTCGATGGCGGGACATCATGAATCTATTAAAAACAGCTATTATCAATTCCATTAAAAATATTTTAAGAAATAAGATCATCAACATATTATCCTTGGGAATCATAGCTTTTACACTTCTTATTTTCGGAATTTTCAATTACCTGTCAATGAATATTGAAAATTTTACTCAAAATTTTTCAAAGAATATAGTTGCAATATTTTATTTTAATGAAGGTGTGGACAAAAAAGTTATTGATAACCTTACAGAAAGACTT
>CAYNUG010000070.1:0-11122 GCA_964400545.1 uncultured Clostridia bacterium
TGTCCGTATAGTTAATCTTTCGGATATAAGAGAACCTAAAAGTCTTAGGTTCTTCAAACAGGTAAAAGAGTTTGAGAACAATTGCAGTGATGTTCATACTATTTTCTCCAGGTTAAGAAAAGCGGAGCGAAATACGGTTTTCACTTTGCAGGAAGAGGATTCACCGGTAATATTAGGATGGGGGAGGGATAATCATCTTATTCATCTTGCAGAAAGGGCGTTTGATTTTCTAAAAGATTTTAACACTAAGGGAGTTGTTTCGAAGGAAAATAATATGCTTTATTATCATCCCAGTCCCAACATCCAGACAGCAAAAATAAAATGGCTGGAGAAGATTCTTAAGAAATTATAATTAAAATATTTTAATTGAGATTTTCTGTCATTTCTAAATATATAGAATCAGAGGGGTGAATAAATGAAAAATTCTAAAATGAAGTTTATTTTTATTCTATGTGTGATCTTCTTTGTTTCTACAGTCACCGGATCCTCCGATGTGAGATTCAAAAAGGTGAAAGTTAGGAATGTTATGAAACTCAAACGAATGATAATTAGTGAGGTCAATTCGGATGAATGTTATGGATTAGGGACAAATACATCACGTGGATTTGAGGTCGTCGGATCAAATTTTGGAGCTAATCCGGGTAATACCAAAGTTTTTCTGAATAACGTTAGTATTCAGTTTTCCAATGCATTCTGGAGTGATTTTACCATTCAGGTATGTGCACCGGAAAGTGTAGTTAAACTCGGAGTTAAAAATGTTATTTATTTGAAAAATAATAATGTATTATGTTCAAATAAGAAATCATTTATTCCATGGGGATTTGTTCAGGATGTAACTCCAAACCATATGTCGAAACGGAAAGCTGATTTCCCTGGTATAAAGAAATATGTAAAAATCAGAGCATATTATCTTGGAGGAACTCAAGGTTCTTATAAAATCTATTTTGGGAAAACTGAAGTAACGGTAGTTTCCTGGAAACAGAATAATCCTCCTGTCCAGATCATCCGTGTAAGTATTCCTCAAAATTTACAAAGAGGGAAACATGTTGTAAGGGTGAAACGGAATGGGAAATGGATCACTAATCCTGCTCTAAATACACCTATATTTGAATATAAATAGAATTCTTAAAATAAATAAATCTGTTTTGATTTAGGGAATTCTTTCGGCTATTCAACAGTAACCGATTTCGCCAGATTTCTTGGTTTATCAATATCACAATTTTTCTCATCCGCAATATAGTAAGCGAATAGTTGCAGTGGTATTATGTTAAGGATCGGTTGAAGCAATGGCAATGATTTCGGGATGGCAATAATATCATCGGCGATCTTTTTTACTTTTTTTTCACCTTCATTTGTAATAGCGAGGATCTTCCCTTCTCTTGCCTTGATCTCCTCCATGTTGCTGATTATCTTTTCAAGGACAAGGTCGTCAGTTGCTATCGCTACTGTTGGGAACTTTTCATCGATCAGAGAAATTGGGCCGTGTTTCATTTCTCCTGCAGCGTATCCTTCAGCATGAATATATGAGATCTCCTTAAGTTTTAATGCGCCTTCCATAGCGGTTGGAAAATTGAACAATCTCCCAATATAAAAGAAATCATTATAAACAGAATATTTGAGTGCTATCTCCTTGATCTTTTTTGCATTACTTAGAATATTTCTAACCTGATCCGGGAGTTTTTTTATAGCGTTGATTATTTCTTTCCCTTCGATAAATGACATTCCCTGATATCTTCCGATAAGGAGAGCTATCAGTGTTAATACCACAAGTTGAGATGTGTAAATTTTTGTGGATGCTACTCCGATCTCCGGGCCGGCGTGATTGTATACCCCTGCATCTGTTAATTGGGGAATAGATGTACCTACACCATTCACAATACCAAGCAGGAGTGCTCCTTTCCTTTTTGCCTCTTTCAAGGCAGCAAGTGTGTCAGCAGTTTCACCAGATTGAGAGATAGCAAGGACAGCTACATTCTTGTTAAGTTTAAGTTTTCTGTATCTGAATTCAGACGCGATCTCCGTCTCGACATTTAATTCTGTTAATTCTTCGAAAATATATCTACCGATCAATCCGGAATAGAAACTGGTTCCGCAAGAGATAATTATCAGTTTCTTTATATTCTTTAATCTATCCAACACAGGTTCAAGTCCACCTAGTTTTGAGACTCCTTCATTCTCGATCATCCTTCCCCTGAAAGCATTCTCTATGGTTTCAGGCTGTTCGAAAATTTCTTTAAGCATGAAGTGTTTAAATCCTTTCTTATCGTTTGTGTACATATTCGAATCAACGTATTCCACTTTTTTCTTAAGAACTTCATTCCGGAGGTTTTTTATATAATAGTCTTTGCTGTTTAGAACTGCCATTTCATCATCACTCAGAATGATCATCTGATTGGTGTAAGGAGATATTGCTGTAGAATCGGATGCAGCGAAATACTCATCTTTACCTATTCCTATTATTATTGGGCTTCCTCTTTTTACGACAACTATCTTATGATCAATATCTGAATGGATCACAGCAATACCGAAAGCACCGTCAAGTTTCTCAATAGATTTAAGAACTGCAGATTCCAGATCACCTTCGAAATTCTGTTCAATAAGGTGAGCAATTACCTCGGTGTCGGTATCGGATGCGAACTCGTGTCCTTTTTTTTTAAGTTCTTCTTTTATCTCAAGATAATTTTCAATTATTCCGTTATGAACAACACTTACTTTATTGTTACAGCCGAATTGAGGATGTGCATTTGTTTCAGATGGTTTCCCATGGGTAGCCCAACGGGTATGCGCAATACCGAAAGTTGCATCGGATGAAGAATCAAGAAGTTTGGATTCCAGGTTTGAGACCTTCCCTTTTGATTTGACCATGATGGTCTCACCGTTCTTAATAACGGCAAGTCCTGCAGAATCATATCCTCTGTATTCAAGCCTTTTTAAGCCTTCCATAAGTATAGGTATCGCTTTTTTCTTTCCAGTATAGCAAATTATTCCGCACATTTTTCCTCCACTATTTAAAATGGGTCAATTGTTGTTTCCCGGTCGGATAAACATTGAATCCAATTTCAAATAATTGTTTATGGCCAAGAATATTTCTACCGTCAAATATAAATGCAGGTTTTTTCATTGAATGATATATCTTTGTATAATCCAGATCTTTAAATTGATCCCACTCTGTTGTGATCAGGATGGCGTTTGCATTTTCCGCAGCCTTATAAGGATCAGCTTCGTATATAACATTATTATCAATTCCCTTCAGATCAGATTTGGCATTCTCTAATGCTTCAGGGTCATGGATCGTTACTTTCACTTTTTCATCAAGGAGATGTTTTGTAATATCTATAGCCGGTGATTCTCTTGTATCTCCAGTATTTGCCTTGAATGCAAATCCGAAAAGAGTGATCTTTTTGCCTGCAACGGTATTGAACATTTCCTTAACGATCTTTCTGACAAATCTTAATTTCTGATATTCATTCATTGATACTACAGCTTCCCAATAATCTGCAACTTCGTAAAGCCCGTAACTCTTTGCAATATAGACAAGGTTGAGTATGTCCTTTTTGAAACATGATCCTCCAAAACCTACACTCGTCTGCAGGAATTTATTTCCAATCCTTGAATCACTGCCGATCGCATGAGCAATTTCAGAGATATCGGCATCAGTTTTTTCACAAAGTGCTGAAATAGAATTAATTGAAGATATCCTTTGAGCAAGGAATGCATTGGCAATAAGTTTTGAGAGTTCCGATGACCATAAATTCGTCGTGATTATTTTTTCCTCCGGGATCCAGTGTCTGTAAATATCAGCAATATCCTGAGATGCTTTATCTCCGCTCTTTGTCTTGTGAGATCCGATTAATACCCGGTCGGCTTCGAGGAGGTCTTTTACCGCAGTCCCTTCTGCAAGAAATTCAGGATTTGAGATAACCTCGAATTTTATATCACTGTTTTGTGTTTTTAGAATTCTTTCCATAGCTTCTGCAGTTCTGACAGGGAGTGTGCTTTTTTCAACAATTATTTTATCGCTCTTTGCATGTTTGACTATTTGATGTGCGGTCGCTTCCCAATACTGAAGGTCTGAAGCCATCCCCGCTCCTTCTCCGAATGATTTAGTGGGAGTATTAACCGAGACAAAAATAATATCGGCATTTTTTATATTTTCTTCTATCTTTGTGGAAAAGAAAAGATTTTTTCCTCTTTTTTCTTTCACTATTTCAAACAATCCCGGTTCAAATATCGGCAGATTGTCCGAGTTCCATTCATCTATTCTTGTTTTATTAATATCGACGACATCAATGCGGTATTCCGGGCATTTCAGTGCAATAACAGCCATTGTCGGGCCTCCGACATAACCGGCTCCGATACATAATATCCTCTTTTTAAACTCCATTCTTTCTCCTATGAGGGAAGCTTTATCCAATTTTCTATTCTATCATATAACCATAAAAATTGAAAAACAGAAGATTGTGCCAGCATTGAATGAATTCGGTTTATTTAGTATAATAAAAAGATGAAACCATACCTAATATTTCTGATATCATGGTTGATCCCCGGATCAGGACATTTTATTCAGAAAAAATATACTAAAGCAATTGTATTTTTTTCGGGGATTCTCCTTCTTGTTGTTCTTGGAATTATTATGGAGGGGAAGTTCTTTCTCCCGTATACTGAAACATCAAATAACTATGGTGTTGTTCAGAGACAGTTCCATCCTCTTCTGATTCTTGGTTTCCTCGGGGATTTGGGTCTTGGATTATTCAACTTTCTTGTTAATTTTCTTGGCTTTGCAGCCGGAAGGATAGAGTCCGTTACATATCATTATGGAACTACTTATCTGGTATCCGCAGGCCTTCTTAATTACCTTGTATCTTTGAATGCTTTTGATATAGCAAGGAAGGAGGGTAAAAAATGATCTTTAGAAGCCATCTGATCTCAATGCTGGTTTTTTCAGGTATTGTATCTACAATAATTGCATTTATAAGATATGAAGATATAAAAAAGATAAAAAAAGAAGGAATAAAACTGTTTCTTTACATGACCATCGGAGTAATTGCAGGAAGCTGGATCATAAACTTCCTCTGATAACAGTACTTTTTTTTAATCAGAAGAGGATCAGAAACTAAAACCTATCCCGCCGAAGTATGAAAGACCTCCGAGGTCTATTTTTGTGCCGGCAACATCATATTGCAACTGAATATATTTTGCTTTAAGATCAAGGAATATTTTACCGAAATAAACCCGGAAACCACCTTCACCGAAAAAGCCTATACTATTATCGTTAATAGTTCCAATGAAATTTTCTTCTTTAAGCATATAATATCCGGCACCAAGACCGAGGTATGGTTTGAATTTACTTTTTCCAAAAATCATTCTGAGTCCTGCTTCTGCAGGTATGATCGTAAGGGTTGTATCTTTAGGAGCGAATTCAAGTTCCCCTTTAACGTTAAGGTAGTCAGAGTGAACGAACATCTCAAGTGATTTTCCGAGTTTAAATGCAATGTCAATGTTGTAGGCAATAACATTGGAACCATAAACAGTTTTAAATATTTCTTCTGATATGTTCCTTATCCCTCCACCGGCAGTAATTGAAAATTTTCCGTTGTTTATCATTCCGGACATTTGAAAAGTAGTGATCATAGAGACCATTAGAAAGATCAAAAACAGTTTTCTCATATTTCCTCCAAAAAAAAATTATACCAATAGAATATTAAAAAATCAAACTTATAAGCCAATTGCAATTGGCTCTTATTTAATCTCGATATATTTTGAAAATGTTGTTGTTTTATTGGCATTAAGATCTTTTGCCGAGATTTCAAGTTTGAAAAATCCTTTAATCGTAGGGTTAATCTGAAGAGAGATCCGGACAGAATCTTTATCTGCTCTTAACGTATTCGTTTTATCCATTAATGATCTCATGTTATTGTCAATAAACTTAATATTCACTTTAATGATCCCGGTCATTTTCTTTCCTGTTCTTGAAAACCCGGATATAATAAATGAGAGATTCTGACCGTTTATTTTTACTTCAGACACTGTGATGCCTGGTTCGGAAGCCATTCGTATGAGAAGATCTATCTCTTCCGGGGAGAATTTTTTCTTATAAAACAACTCTCCTTCGTTGTCAGTGGTAGTAATTTCTATCTTTTTTTTACCCCTCTTCCCATTGAATTTGTATATTATATAATAATAATGATCAGATTTTTTCAATATTGAGTTCAGTCCATCCTGCAGATCATTTGTGCTGATACTGTATCCTCCGGTTGATTTTGAAATATTCCGCAAGATCCCTTCCATATCAGGTGAAACCGAATCTGCTTCATCTCCGGTTTGCCTGAATGAATGGAACAGTATCAGGTTATAACTTATATTTGCTCCTTTAAATGGCGAGATAAATTTTTCAGTATTAAAATTGTCAGAAAGAAGAATAGATCTGTCTATTTTTTTTATTGCATTTGAGATTGATGAGGAATAAGAGGACTCGGATGTTCCGGCGACAGCGGAAAGATAATCATTTATTTTTTTGCGGATACCATAATATTTTTTTAAAGAAGGAATGATTTCACGTTGTTGGAAATTAATAAAATATTTTTCACCGGGATATTTAAGGGATAGGAGAGAGAATACATCATAGTATTTCCCGACATCAGGAACAAGGAATTTTGATTTATAATCGAGCCATTCCCGGCTATAATCGTTAAGGAAAGTTAATATATTTGACATTCTCGAATTAGAATCTTTGCCATTGACAGAAAAATTGTCGAATTTTCTGACAATACTTAACAATCTGTCTTTTGCTGCTTCTTTCAATCTCTTGTAACTAAATGAATCGGTTCTAACTATCTTTTCAATATCTGAGATAATATTTTGTTTTATCTTATCCGTTTTGATCCTGTAGATCTTAACAGGTGTCCATAATAAAAGGTTGTCTTCTTTTTTCAGGATCTCGTTTATAAAAAAGTCTATCCCTTTCGTAATATTCTTTCCATAGTCCGAAAGGTTGAACTGAAGGATGAAATTTCGTTTTTCAGAAATATCACCGATGGCTCTTTCTCCTGTCAGAATTTCTTCTATAGTTCTGACCTTGCCATTTATTTTCAGTGTGAAATCTTTAACGGACAACCCCTTTAAATATTCTCCTTTTTTATATACTCTTATCGGAATTTTCAGAAAGATCCTGTTCGAATCGGAACAGAGTACAAAAGTGAAGATCATTAATATTAATACTACAAAAATTTGTTTTCTCATTTACAGTCTCCATATTTTGAAGTTGAGTATATAATTACTTATTTTTTTTATCAATCAATTTTTCTTTTTTCTCATATTTAAGAAAACTGATAAGCTGCGTTCTACTTTTGATATTGAGTTTTTTATAAATATTGTATAAGTGATTTTTTACAGTTCCCAGAGAAATAAATAACTCATCTTCTATCTCTTTGTTGCTTTTGCCTTTCATGATCAAATTTATGATCTCTTTTTCTCTTTCTGTTATGATGTTGTTTGTAAATAATTGTTCGACCGTTTCGTCTGGATGGTTCGGAGAATTTTTTGATTTATTTTTGAAGAAAATAATCAATGCTATAAGGGTCATTATTATTCCGATAATCATTAGTTTGAACCAGATCGATCCCGTGAACGGGTTTTTGATTATAAGAATCAGACTCAGACCCTTTTTATTCCAGACAGAATCACTATTGGATCCCCTTACTCTGAATTTGTAATGTCCGGGTCTAAGTAAAGAATAGCTCATTGAATTTTTTGTACCGAGATATCGCCAATTTTTTTCATAACCCTCCAGGATACAGGAATATTGATTTTTCTCAGGAGAAGAAAAGTCAAGGGCTGCGAAATTTATGGTGATGGAATTGTAGTTATGAGGGAGTTTTATTTCAGATGTCACTGAAATATCTTTCTTTAGGATATCATCCATTCCGGGAAGCTCAGAACTGTCAAATATTTTCAACCCGGATAATACTACCGGGGGAACAAAGATATTTGTTCTCAGGTCGTCCGGGGAAAAATAATCAACGCCTTTGGAGCCTCCCAGGAATATTTTTTTCTCAGGGCTGATGTACGCTGCATTTAAATTGTACTCGAGATTCTGCAACCCCTCTCTCTCGTTAAAGTTCCTGAATTTCCCTGTGTTGATATCGAAACGGGAAATACCGTTAAGTGTTGTTAACCATAAATGGCCGCGAGGTTCTTCAGAAATTGAAAGAATGGTATTGTCAGGTAAACCTTCTTTTTTTGTAAATTTACTGAATTCCATGCTGTATGTATCAAACCTGTTCAATCCACCGCCATAGGTCCCTATCCATAAGATCCCGGGTTCAGATTTCGATTCATAAATCGACAGAACGATATTGCTTGATATTGAATTCTTCGAATGATCAATCTGAAAGAATTTGAATTTTCCGGAACTTGTATCGAATTTTCCAAGTCCTGTATTTGTACCAATCCATATCGTGTTGGAATCTTTATTTATATACTTCATTGTATAAACTCTGTTGGGATTTGGATTTTTATTGCTTTTATGTTCAAAAAAATAATTTTTCAGCTTATTTTTGTTCGTGTCCAATTTAAATAGACCATTATCAAATGTACTTATCCACAACAATCCTTTGTGAAAGGGAGAAATGAGAATAGACGATATAAAAGCAGAATTAAAACTGTCGAGTTCTTTTTTCGGAGATCTGAATTTCAAGAACAGGTTTTGCTTTATATCGTATTTGTTTAGGCCTGATCCTGTTCCGATAAATAAGATCTCGGGAGAAAGAGGATCGGAAGTTATGTAGGTGATATTGTTACTTGATATCGGGCTTTTTCCGGAATTATTAGTGTTGTATACTTTTCTTGTGCCAGTCTGAAGATCAAATTTGTTTAGACCGCCACCGAGAGTTCCTATCCAGAGGATTGATGGTTCACTTGCCTGTCCGTAAATGGCCCCTATTTTTGCTGAACTAAGCCCTCTATTATTCATTTTCGAATAACTGATCTTTTTAAAATGTTCATATCCTCTTTTCTCAAGATTGATACCCACACCTACAGTACCTATCCATAATAATCCGGAACGATCTCTTATGATGCTCCAAATATACTCATTATTGAGACCTGATCCGGATTCATTTTTGTTGAAAAGAATAAATTTATTCTCCAAAATTTGATAAGCGTATAATCCCTTGTCTGTCCCGATCCAGATAAGGTTGTTGTCCTCAGTGTCAAGGAATATCGTATTGATCTTTCTGTCGGTAAGATTGACATTGTTGTTTCCCCCGGACCCGAAGTTTGTGAATTCCTCTGAAAACTTATTGTATTTGACCAGACCATTACTTCCCGTTCCCATCCACAAATTCATTTCCTGATCTTCTGTTATCGTATGCAGGAATTTGCAGCAGATATTCTTTTCGCTACCGGATTTGGGATGTATCCTTTGGAAAGTATTATTCTTCTTATTATATTTACATAACCCCTCTCCCCAGGTTGCGATCCAGATCGTTCCTGAAGAATCTTCAAATGTATACATAACTTTGTTTGAACTGAGCGAATCCGGATCTTCAGGGTTATTCCTGAAATTTATAAATTTTCCGGATGAAGGATAAAAAAGATTTATTCCGTCACTTTTGGTACTTATCCATAGAGTCCCTTCCGAATCGCACATAATATGATTGATGATCTGTGAACTGATGGAATGCTTCGTATCAGGTTCTAATGTGTAATTTCTGAATTCATTTTTTTCAGGAATGAACATTGATATTCCGCCCCCATAGGTTGCGAACCATAAATTCTTGTTGTTATCTTCACATATCCAGGTGATGACATTATGTCCGATAGAGCCGGAATTTTCAGGATCGTGATGAAATTTTTTAAAATTATAACCGTCATATCTGTTAAGTCCGTTTGAAGTTCCGATCCACATATAGCCTTTACTATCCTGGAATATTGAAAATATCAGGTTATCTGACAATCCGTCTTTTTTCTTCAGGTGATTAAAAGATATATCCGTTTCATAAATATGAGCATGGCATGGGGTTATGTAAAGAGCTGATAATGTTATCAGCAATATTATCTTTGTAAGGAAATTATAAGTGTGACCCTTGTTAAAATTTGTCATTGTCTTTGTAATTCTTTCAACTATAAATTAATACGAATAAATTATCGAAAATGGATAAAGAAAAGTTTTTAATTTACCGAATGTTACTTAAGTAATGAAATTCAAAAGTATGTGACTTTATACATGTTTTTGAATTTGTGACCAAAGTTACAGGGAATTATCTTCAATCCGAACGTATTAACAAATATGAAGATAAATGAGGGAAACATGAAGCTGAACAGGATCATGGTTAAATTGGGAAAAGAATTTATTGTCCTGAAGTGTGAAGATATTGACCGGATCGAATCAGAAAAAAATTATTTGAGGCTGTACAAAGGAGAGGATTCTTTTCTTATCAGGAATACTTTATCCAACTTTGAAAAAAAATTGGATCCGGAAAAATTTGTAAGGGTGAATCGCTCAACGATTGTTAATATTGAGAGGATAAGAAAAATTGAATCAGATATAAAGTACAATTATTTTGTTGTGTTGAACAATAATGTTTCTGTATCATGGGGAAGAAAGTTCAGGAATAATTTGAAGAGGGTCCTATACAATTAATCAGGTGAAAAGAATGAATAATAATAATATATTTCCGATTGGGAAAGAAGATCGGGACGAGATTTCTCGAGATGATGTAGCCATGAAGAATCTGGATGATCTTTCCGAGATACTGATTCGTAAATATCTGATGAAAAATATTACTCAGAAAAATATTGCTCTTAAATATTTTATTGGTGATCTTGAAAAACGTATAATAGTAATTGCTCTCAGTATAACAAATGGAAACCAGAAATTAGCATCCAGAATCCTGGGAGTTAAAGAAACCTCTCTCAGTGAAAAAATAAAAAAGTATAATCTGAAAAGGATTAAGAAAAGAATCTCTCTCAATCTTGATATTTTAAATATGGGAGAGGATGAGATCAGTCCTGACCTTTTTTCGTAGTGATCCTGTTTCGTCGGGCAAAGATGACACTCCTCCTTATTCACTATAATCAATTCTTTTAAACAATAAATCAGAATTTTGGATGAAGATATTCA
>CAYNUG010000071.1:0-10959 GCA_964400545.1 uncultured Clostridia bacterium
TACACAGGATTGATCCGTTGGGGCAAGGAGGAGATTTTTTGGTTTGATATGTTTAATTCTACAAAAACAAAGAATGAAAACCTGAAATACCTCAGTGACGAGGATATGGATAACCTGCGTGAAGAGACCGGGAATTGGTTTAATCATTTGGCGGATGGGAATATTAATATCAACCTTGACGGGAACAACTACGTCCATACATTTGCCTGCATGTTTGGCGATATCAGACGCCTGAAAATTAAAGGCAACAACAAAGTGAAGATAATTTTAAAGAACAATCCTGGAAACATAAAAGCAAGAGAACTTTATGATGCCGTCAGAAGTAACCTTTGCTGGTTCTGCAAAGATACTATCCCCCCGAATTCACCGGATCCGGATTCAGCAGTTGAAGTTAAAATGTATAAAATAACCTCAAGGGATTTATCCAATATCAAATGGCAAATATTGGATATCAAGGTTCCCAGGTGCAAAGAATGCAAAATTATCCACAACCAGCCTCACGGAATAGGTGGAGGTATGGGGTTCATATTCGCTCTTGTTCTAAACATCATCGTGGCAATACTGGCAAAAAATTTCAGTTTTATTTACTTTTTTACAGTTAGTATTATTTCAATAACAGGAGGAGAATGGATTTATTCAATTGCTACCGGGAATAAAAAAAATTCATCCCATGGACTTCATCACAAGATGAATTTCCCTATAATCAAACAGAAGCTTAATAAAGAGTGGGAAATTGGCGATAAACCTCCTGGAATTGTAGGGACACCAAATATTGAGAAGGTGAATGATTAATGGAAAAAACTGATTGTCCATGTGGATTTGGCAAAAACATCCCGGAAACAAATCCGATTTGTCCTGTCTGTCAAACAGACCTGTCAATACTTTTCCTTATCAACAATCTTTCAATTATTTATAATAAGAGAGGGAGGACTTATATTGATAAAAGTAACTATCCTGAAGCACTGAAAAATTTAAAGATTTCTTATGCCCTGGATCCGGATAACAAAGAACTGAAAAAATTGATAGAAAAAACAGAAGATCAAAACAAATGATAACTTTTACAAGTAAAAGAAGAGGAAGATAAAAGATTGAAAAAAACTTTTAAAATTTTATTTGTTATTTTAATTACATTATTAATAATAACCATTTCAACATGGATTTTTCTTAAGAATACATTAAAAGGGAAATTTATAACTGCTTCGGAAAAATTTGATCAGGGAATAATAACAATGGTAAGTCCCAGATCAGGTGAAATTATTATGGAAAAATATATCATAAGATCCGGGGAAATTATCAATAAGTTTAAAAACATACCTGTTTTTCCTCTTTTAACTGGAAAAGAGAAAAATAAAATGAAAATTAAGGTACTTTCCGGTATTAAACTTCTTAAGAGAAAATATGAAAAATGGGAAGGTGCAGATTTTGCAAAAACCAGGCAATCGTATTCGAGAATAATCAATAAGTTTCAAGAATCATTTCCTGATATTTTAATTACAGATACAAAGTTGATTAAATTTAAAGAAACTAAAACTGCTGTAGAGCGAAAAAAACCCAACATAAAATCTCCTGATATTTCCGTTAAATCGGTCAAGAAAGAAGACAAACCGGAATTCATTAATAAAAAGGAAAACACAAAAACAGATAAAAAGAAAGAACCGGAAAAGCCCAAGTCTGAAAAAATTGTTAAAGAAGACAAAAAGGACGACAATGAGAGTATCAGTATTATCCCAATTTCCGAAGCCAATAAATATTTAGATGAAAAAGTAATAGTATATCTCAAGTCCGGCAGGAAATTGAAGGGATTGATAAAAGCAGTGAAAAAAAGGTTCATTTTTCTGGATATTAACTTTAAGGGGGGGACATTTACGGCAAAATTCAAATTTAGAGATATTGATAAAATTGTAAGAATAATTGAGCGAAGCTTTTTTGATCTTATTGAGGAATAACGATATGGATAATTCTGATATAACATATTTTTCATTCTTTTTCTCAGGACATATTGATGATAACAGGGATATGGAATCGGTTAAATTTGATCTTTTGGAATTTCTTCCGGGGGAAAAAAATATAATTGAAAAGATCGCTCCCTCAGAAGAATTAGAGATCGGACAAAATCTGGACTTCGAAGAGATCGTAAGTTTGATAAAAGCATTTCGTAAATCGGGAGCAGGTTATAAGATCTCACTTAGCAGCGGATCATCTAAAAAAAAAGAACCAGGAACAGAAATAAAAATAGATAGAAATTTGATTGAATTTGAACTCGAGATAGAAAAATCAAAAGTAATTATTAATGAAATTGAAGTCGAAGTAAGTGCTTCCGAAGAAATGAAAATGGAAATTGATAATATTAAAAACGATCAACAAGGTAAATTCGGGAAAAAATATATTGCACTTAATATAAAATTGAATGAAGTTTGGGAAAAGAGAAGTGAGATTGTCAAAAAACTCCTGAAACGTAGAAAAGATGATCTGTTGGATCATATGAGAAAATTAAAAAACCAAACTGAAAAAATCAGATTAAAAATATCTGATAATGAAAAGGATAAGCTTCTTCTGGAAGAAGCTTATAGTGTAATGAAAGAAGGGGATAATTTGCTGAGTAGAATTAATTCAACAGCAGATTCTGCAGGATTTGTTCCGGAAACCGGTGAACAGAAAAGTTGTTTTATTGCCACAGCCGTATATGGAGAGGATAGCTCTCAAGTAGATTTTCTAAGGAAATGGAGAGATACCGTATTGAAGGAAACTGTCTACGGGAGGGCTTTTATAAGGATATATTATTTTATATCACCTTCAATTTCAGTATTTATTAAAAGGAAACAACATTTGAGGAATACTACTAAGTTCATCTTAGATAAAGTATTAAACAGACTCGGATCCGGATTGAATTAAAATGGACAACGGTATATATAAAATCACTTTCGATGGGATAATATCTGAAAATCATACTATTGATGAAGTTAAGGAAACTTTAAGAAAGAGATTTAAGTTGGATGATAATAAGTTAAACAGAATGTTTTCAGGAAAAACAATAATACTTAAGAGCGGGATCGACCGTTCAAAGGCTCTTAAATATATAGATGCTTTCTCTTCTTCAGGTATGATATGTAATATGGAAATGATCTCTCCAGAGAATGAATATCATAATGATTACAATGCTGAAACAGGAAACCCACCTGAAAGTGAACCTGAGGATAATGATGTAAATGAGGGAGAAAATCAATCGGTTATGAATGTCAAAAGCATCCTGGGGATAAATGAAACTCCACTAACAACTGAAGCATCTCCTATCATCCGTTCCGAGAGCTATAGTTCTCAGGGGCATAATCTGAATTCTGTCCCGGACAAGGTGCCCGAAATAAAAGAACGATCTGATAATCTATCCGGTGGAATAAACCGGAACAGTATACGGAATAATAATAATTTTGAGGAAAAATCCGAACCAGTTAAATTAAATAATAATATTCTTCATGATAACGCAAGATACAGAATAGTTTTTTCCGGAATTGTAAAAAGTGGAAAAAGTACTGATGAAGTAAAACATGCATTTCAAAATATTTACGGGATAGGACCGGATGATGTTGACATCCTTTTTTGTAATAAAAAACTTGTCCTGAAGGATAACGCAAAAGAGAACAGAGCTTTACAATATATCGAACTTCTCGATAAGGCAGGTGCAGAGGTCGAGATGGTTAAAATTGATTCTGGATCTGAAGAAGGAATAAATGATCCTTCCAAATCAAATGATCTAAAAGATGCCGTTGTCGCAAATGAAAAAGCCAAGATGGAATTAAAAAGAATAGAGGAAAAAATAGAGGAAACAAAAAAATACAGAAATACCTGGCTCAGTTTATCAGGGGAACATAAAGCAATGATAAATGATGCCATGACAATACACCCCGGAAGAAACATGAAAGTTGCGAAGATCAAAGCTCATAATTTGCGTGTCCGATTAAACAATGCTTTGGAAAAATATAATAATACTGCAGAGGACCTGACAATAAATATAAGGATCTCGCTGGCTGTTCCCAAAGGTATTCTAATGGGATTGATATCAAGAATTTTACCGGATCTTGTCACTAATTCAGAAAAGGATAGTTTCTATTCTTCTCTGATGCAAAAAAGTGATCTGGAAAAAATTAATACCAATGATCCTCATATAAAAGACATGCTCATGACAATCATGAAGATCAATCAGATCGACAAAAAGATCGATGAAGTAAGAGCAAAGGCATATGAAGATTTCAGTAATGAAGCACACTGATCTTTAATGATATTTCGGATATAATTTCTCAATAATTCAAATAGAATAACTATTTGAATATTTTCAGCAGTTTTTCAACTATCCTTCCCGCACTTTTCCCATCCGAATATTTCGGTGACACTTTTCCGGTTTTCCCTTTTCCTCTTAAAACAAGGTCCACTTCTTTCTCAATGTCAGTTATTGTTATAAGTTTATTACTTCCGTTTAAAATAGTTAACCGTCTCTCGGTATTTTCCCTAAGGGTCAGACAGGGAATATTCAACCAGGTGGTTTCCTCCTGAATTCCGCCTGAATCTGTCAATAGGAACATCGAATCTTTCAATAAACTTATAAATTCAAGATAGCCGAGCGGTCCCGAAACCAGAAGCCCCTTTAGTGAGTCAAATTCTTTTCTTAATCCGAACTCATTTATTTTTTTTAAAGTCCTCGGATGAATTGGGAAAACAACAGGTAATTTTTCAGTTATGAGTCCGATCGTATTCAGTAAGTTTTGTAAATGCACTTTATCATCCACATTTGAAGGACGGTGAAGAGTCATTAGTCCGAATTTTTTCTTCCCGGGATCTTTTAATGGTGAGGTCGATTCACCGTTTAATAATTTTAGAGTCGGTTCCAACTCGGTTGCCACTTTCAGGTAATCCGTCAGGGAATCAATCATGAGATCTCCACACATAAATATATTGTTTACATTCTTGCCTTCTCTTATCAATATTTCATCTGCATCCGGAGAAGTAGTAAAACAATAATCGCAAACGGAATCCGCGACTATCCTGTTAATTTCCTCCGGCATTCTTCTGTCATAACTTCTAAATCCGGCTTCATAATGAATTGTTTTTATATTTAATTTGGAAGCCACAAGAATACATGCAACAGTTGAATTCACATCACCTATAACTAAAACGGCATCAGGATTCTCATCTACACAAACTTTTTCAAACCGGAGCATTATTCTGGCTGTCTGTACTGCATGGGATGCAGACCCAACTTCCAAATTGATATCCGGCTCGGGGATATTGAGTTGTCTGAAGAACTTCTCGGACATTTCCTCATCATAATGCTGACCTGTATGTACCAGAACGATCTTAAAAAACTTATTTTTTTTCATCTCCCTCATAAGAGGTGCGATCTTCATAAAATTCGGACGGGCTCCGGCTACAAGAATTATTTTCACATTTGATCTCAATTGTTTTCCACTCCGAGTAATAGTTTAAACCACTTTACTATAAGAACTAAATTTTTGTAAATCCAACAAATTTCTCCTTCTATGAGTTTTTATCTCTTCTCAACCATATCTGTCTGAAAATATCAGTTCTGTATATTTTCAAATAGCGCCACGGGAAGATAAACTTGATCACTACCGGTTCAAAAAAATTACGGATTCCGCACCATATCCCTAACAAAAAAAACATCAATTTATCTTTGGATGAATTTTGTCTGCTCTTTTTCATTTCCGAGATAAGTCCTATTACTTTTCCGGCAAACACCTTATAAGTGAATTTCCCTGAAATGTAGATCTCTTTATATGCACGATCGGCGATTCTCCGGCAGTAGTTACGGTCACTAATCTTTTCGATTACATTATCCATATTACTGAAATCTCTTTTAATCGGTATATAATGAAGATTGGGTTTGAGGATATTCTGGTACTTCCCTTCTATAAGCGCCTGACATGTTTTTGTAATAATACTTTCAAAATGCCTGGGTGATACTGTTATAAGATTCAAAGTATTATCCAAGCCGGGAAAACATTTTTCCTCCACTTCATCAAAAGTAGCATCAGGATTCTTTCCCGTATAGTCTTCAACGGATCTGCGTATCTTCCCATTCGGGTCAAGCAGGCTTGCCCCGCCTTCACAACCAAGTACAACCCTGCATTTTAGTAAAAACCGGTACCATTGATTTCCATGAAACACATCTTTTTTATTGAGAGATATATCTGTTCTGAGTTCACTTTCTCTCAATCTCTCCTTAAATATTCTTCCTGTTTTGTATTTCAATTGAGAGTGTCGCCCTAACCAGTACGGGTGTTTAAGAGCCCTGTAACCTACATCAATAGTCCTCCGATTTTTGATTTTTTTTTTTAACTTTTCAGCAACCTTTTCATCAATATAACCGGCCAGCACTGTTTCAATCCTGTCAAGGGTTATTATTTTTTTTGGAAAAACCTTATTATGATCACTCTCAGGGACACATGTAAAAACCGATCTTATCCCGAACTCTTTTAAAATATTACAAAGTTCATCCGATTCGGCATATTCATCCTGCGATATCCCTATTTTATAACCTTTGATCATTTTTAGATTGTGGATTTTCTTTTTCCAATCATTAAAGTATTCTTTGTTGTACCTTCTGATCAAAAAGGAATAATGGACAATAACTCCATCAAAATTCGGTATTGTCAGATACTTAGGAATACCATTGCAGGCATTAAAATAGTAATAATCGTTCCCTTTGGCATAATTTCTAAAAGAATATAGATGCTCAGTGACATGGACTCTATCATTCTTTCTCCCGATCTGGAAGTACAGTACCAGAATTTTCATGAAGATATCTCGAAGTTTTGGTTTTTATCCCTCAGCATGGAGTTTTACCGAACTTTTAAAAGGGAAATCTCCCGGATGAATTTTCTCAACTGCAATTCTCTGCAGTACTTTTTCACAAACTTTCTTGATCCCCGTCTCGAGACTTATTTCGGGAATTATCCCTAGTATCTCTCTCTGCTTTGTAAGATCAGGATTTTTGTTTAGTGTCATCCTGCCGGGAAGTTTGCTTATTTTGATCAGATCTGCCGGGGCATTTAATTCTTTACGTATCAACTCAGCTAGATAAATCACTTCATGAAGTTCGGGACTACCAATATTAATAATTTCAAAATTCTCAACTTTACAAGATGCTTCGATACTGCGTAATGCATCAGAAATATGCATCCATCCACGCACACTCCCCTCATGAACGGAAATAGATTTCCCGTTAGCAAGATTATATGCAAAACGGATCATGGCGGATCGGTGATCACCGAAATCTTCATCCTCACTATATATCATGAACGGTCGGAGTATTACAGCTCTAAGACCATAATTTTCCACCTCATATTTCACCAACGATTCACTTAATAACTTCGTCAGTCCATACCTGTTGTTCGGTTTCGGAACAACTGCTTCGGTCATTACATCAAGTTCGGGACCATATACTTCCGATGTGGAAAAATAAACAAGTTTTGCATTATGTTTTTTTGTCAGGTCCAGTACATTCTGGACACCTAGCAAATTCGTATTTACAGCCAGGGATGATGCCTGTTCACAAGTTACCCGACTGACCATAGCTCCAAGTAAAAACACGATATCAGGTCTCCAATCAAAAGCAGGTATCAGATCTGCCGGATTTGTGATATCAGCCATTATAAAACCATCTCTTGAACTGGATCTTATATCACTTGCCAGTACATCATACCCTTTTTGTTTCAAAAAAGTACACAGTGGTTTCCCAATATTTCCCTCCGAGCCTATAACAAGTGCTTTTTGCATCCAATATTCTCCTTTATCTCTCTTAACCCTGATGAATCATTTTTTTTATATACATCTTCAGTTTCTCCGGAAACAGAAGGACAAACTTTGAAAAAATTCGGTATCTGAAAGGTATGACCAGTCCATATGGATTGTTAATCTGGAAAAACGGAAATTTTTCATAAAAGTCCTTAGGCTC
Organism: uncultured Clostridia bacterium; assembly: GCA_964400545.1. Taxonomy (GTDB): domain Bacteria; phylum Acidobacteriota; class Aminicenantia; order UBA2199; family UBA2199; genus UBA647. Next base: position 7,967 of record CAYNUG010000071.1, read on the forward strand.
TTTGAATTTAAACTTCTTCCGGCCTGCACCCGTTTTCTCGGATTTCAATAAAAACTCGAGTTCTCTATCAAATTGTTCAATAAATTTATTATAAGAGTACTTTATATTCACTGCTATTTCGCCATATGCATTTGTTATGATCTTTGCAACAGTTTCATCTTTTTTTATTGCTTTTACGACTTCATCAAAATTACTGTGATCCTTTTTTAGAGGAATATAATGTTCCCACGGTTTCAGTACTCCCGAGTAATTCCCTTCATAAAGGACACACAACGTTCTAAGTGCAATGGCTTCGAATATCCGTGGTGAAATTTGAGCAAGGTTGATTTTATCTTCATGATCCCTGTAGTAGGTTTGATCCATTTTGTTTTTTTTCAACTGTTTCTCACCCAGCAGTTTTGTTATTGTTTCGGTTTTTGCCGCAATCCTACCGGTAAAATCAAAAACACTGGCTCCGCTCTCAACTCCCAGAACAGCACGGGAATCTTGAATAAGATTAGTCCAACTTGAGCCATAGAGCCTTTTACTCTCCTTGCAGGAGATATTTGTTCGCAAACCTTTCTTAAAAGCCTTTTTTTTAAATAATTCTGCAATGTTCCATTTTTCCCTTCCCATACGACCATGCCAGGATGGATACTTTCTCCCACGGTATGAAACATCATATTTCCTTTTCGAGATCGGGATTGGTTTGTAGTTTAAAAGTTGTGCCGATACATAACCGGTCAGAGTATTTATCTTTTTCAGACTGGGGAGTTTTTCTTCCGGATAAACTTTTTCTATCTCTTTTTTCGGGACACAAGTGAAAAGAATGTCAAATCTCATGTTTTTCAGTTGGTCAACAGTTGCATTCACCGATCTGTATTCATCTTGAATAAACACAACCTTAATACCGCGAAAATTTTTTAGCCTGTTTCTGGATCGTGGGGAAAGATACGCATCAATTGAAATAAATATGGAGTAATGAACCATAACAGCATCAAATTCATTCAAATCAATATCTTCAGGAAGCCTCCCCTGATTCATTACAAGTCCGGAATATACAAATATCTGATGAACAGACAGATCAATAAAAGCATTAATATGATCAGTAACAGTTGCGGCATTAAAAGGACGATAATCACATAAAAGCAAAATTCTCATTCTATTCTAACCCCCATTCAGATTCATTTGATTATAAAAACGGATCGCTTCATCAATCGGACCGGAGAATACTATTTCCCCGCTTTCAAGGACAAGTCCGGTTTTGCAAAAGTCTCTCAGAACAAACTCCGCATGTGAAGCAATTACAAAAATATTCGCTTTACTTACTATTTTTTTGATTCTCTTGCTGGCTTTTTTTAGGAATCTGATATCTCCCACACCAATTATCTCATCTATAAGAATAATTTCACTGTAGATTGATGTTGCTATGGAAAAAGCGAGTCTTACTCTCATTCCGGTAGAATAAGTTTTCAAAGGACGGCGTATTGCTTCTCCCAGTCCGGCAAATTCCACTATCCCGGGAGTTGCTTTCTTGATCTGCGCCGATGTCATTCCAAGAATGGTACCGGCAATAAATATATTTTCAATCCCGGGAGCTTCATCATCCATACCGAGAGACAGATCGAATAATGTCCCGATTCTCCCTCCTCTGTTAACAAACCCTGTTACAGGTTCATAAATGCCTGCCATTAATCTTAGAAGTGTGGTTTTCCCCGCACCGTTCAATCCGATCAAGCCCACACGATCACCATCCTGCAGATTGAGATCAATATGATTAAGAGCATTTACAGGTTCGATCGCCCACTTCTTACCCCTTCTCCCGATCAGGTTCATGAATGCCATACGAAGAGAAAGTATGGAATCGTTATAAACGGGAAATCTGACTGAGGCATCATCAATTTTTATTTCAGCCATTGTTATAACCAGTAATTCAGACTATGTCTAAAGGATTTTGAAACCATTACCGCAAACATTCCAAGTACCGAGGTAAGAACGAGAACGGCAATCCAGGAACTGATAGGTGATACTTTTCCTAAGAGCGGTTCACGTACTACAGCTATCATATGAGTAACAGGATTGATTACAGCGATCAACTGACTGTCACCGAGAAGTCTGCGGGGCCAAATGACCGGAGTTATAAGGAACATAATGCTTAGCAGAGAATTAATCATCTGAGGAAGGTCTCTGAATCTTGCACCAAAATAAGCAAGAATGATCCCAAGGAATACGGAATTTAATAGTATCAGGAACAATCCGGGAATAACCAGAAGGATTTTAAGTGTAAATCCTTTTCCGAAAATAATCAGAATAAAGATCACAACAAACAGATTATGGAGAAAAATTATCATATTTCGAAATACAAGCCTGATAATTATCAATTCAGGTTTTATTGGAATGCCTTGAAGCAAATATTTGTGATTTATAAATGCTATGCAGGATTCCGATGTATTAATAAAGATTAGGTTCCAGACAACAATTCCGGCAGCAATAAACGGAAGAAAATTTTCAGGAGGTAATTTGAAAATCGTTTTATATACGACACCGAGAAATCCGATTGAAATCCCCGTATTTAAAACAATCCAAAAAGGTCCCAAAATCGTCCTTCGATAGCGGTTTTTTATATCATTCCAGCCTAATATTATCCAACTTATTAATTGCTGGTCAAGATACTTAATAATCCACCTCCCAATATAACCTTATAACGTTATTTAATAAACAAATATTCTTAGACGATATAATATCAATTAACGCACAGATATTCAAAGCTTTTATGAATTCGAATATTTTTTATTTCCTGATCAGAACTTTTTTTGGTCAAAATAATCACAATTATATTAATGTTTAAGATTTGAATTCATAATGACCTTATTTTCCCAATTGGAAGGGAGGAGAAAATACACACGGAGCAACTCGAACGCCCAACCTACTGATTAGAAATCACTCTCAGCTCGATTTATATATTCTTTATTTTAATCTTGATTTTCATAAAACTCATTTGTACTTTACCAATT
>CAYNUG010000072.1:0-10924 GCA_964400545.1 uncultured Clostridia bacterium
CAAATCCCCTTGAGGAAATTGCAGGAGTGATTAAGAAATTTGCAAACGATGCGGGGATACATATTAGCAAAGTCCCTCTTCAATTTTCAGATCTCAGAAAAGCAGTAAAAGGAAAACGTCACGATATAGCTTTATTGGGATGGTCAGCTGATTTTCCTGATCCCGATGTTTTTCTGTTTGATACTTTTGCTTATAGGGATAGTGAATTTAACAGATCGGGTTATTCCGATCCGGAACTTACTCGTATTCTGATCAAAGCAAGAAAGACCTTTGATGTTTCAAAAAGAGAAAAAATGTATTTCCGGGCGCAGGAGATAATCGCAAAGGATTGCCCCTGGATACCTCTGTATAACATCAATGATATCCTGGTTTATAATAAAAAAATTAAAGGTTTGTACATAAATCAATTATCCCATGTGATCTTCCGGGATGCTTATGTGGAGGAAAATTGAAGATTCTAAACAGGTTTGCAATTGCATTTGTTTGTTCTTTTATGTGTTTATCAATGCTGATCAATGCTGAAAATATTGTTGTTGGCGGGAATACTGCAGGACCGAGTACTCTTGATCCGGCTGAGGCTTGGGATAATACGTCGACCATTTATTTGTCTAATATTTTCAACAGACTGGTTGAATTGGATCGGGATTCGCTGAAGATCAAGCCATCTCTTGCTTCGGGATGGGATTCAAATTCGGATGGAACGGTATGGGTGTTCCGTCTAAGAAGGGGCGTGAAATTTCATGATGGTACTCCATTCGATGCTGATGCTGTTGTATTCACATTTAAAAGGCAGATGGAGGAAACATATAAATACGGAGAATTTGTCCTTTTCAGAGAGATATTCTCTTTTCTGAAAAGTGTAGAAAAAATAGGAAAGTATAAGGTCAGATTTATTTTAAAAAAGTCTTTCTTTCTGTTCCCTGCTTCGCTTTCTGCAGCCTGTGCCTCAATTATTTCCCCTTCGGCACTGAAGGAAAAGAAAGAAAAGTTTCGTTATGAACCGGTCGGGACAGGTCCTTATAAAATGAAAGAATGGAAAAAAGGGAAAAAGATCGTACTTGAATCTTTTGACGGATATTGGAAAGGCAAACCGGGGATTGACAAATATGTAGCGATTATTGAACCGAACATGGATAAATTATTTGAACTATTCAGGAAGCAGAAAGTTGATCTCTTAATGAGTTTTTCAATATCGAGAATGGTTATCCTTAAGAGTTACAAATGGGTCGGCTATGATTATTCATCTTCTCTGTCTACAAATTATATTGCTTTCAATATGAAGAATAAATATCTTAAGAAACTCGGGATCAGGAAAGCGATTAATTTTTTGTGGAATAAAGATATTTTAAAACTTGTGTATCAGAATCATGTTGAACCGATGTGTTCCCTTTTCCCGAAGGGAATGTCGGGTTATGATTGTAATTTTGATAAATATCCGATGTCAATTGAAAAGGCAGCCGCGATTTTAAAGAAAGAGGGTCTGAACAAAGGATTCGAATTGAAATTTCTGGTCAAACGTGATTCCAACCTGGAGCTTCCAACTGCAAAAAAATTCGCACAGAATTTAAAAAAAGTCGGAATCAGGATAAAAATTGTAAATGTTGGAATGGATGAATATTTCTTGAAAATATCCAAAGGAGAATATGATCTCACTTTTTCTTCCTGGATAGCTGACTATCCGGATCCATACAGTATTATCCAACCTCTTTTCTCAAAAGAGATCCAGCAGAAGGGAGTAGCAAATTTCTCATCGGGGAATAATAGAGATATTGTTGAAATGATAGAAAAAGCGAGAACGATGCGAAATAGTTCCGAACGGGAAAATTTGTATACAAAATTAAATAAGATCGTAGTTGAGAGAGCGCTGTTTGTTCCGCTTTATCAGGACATAAGTCTGATCATATATAATAAGAGGATAGGGAAGGTTAAACAAGACAAACTTGGAGACATAGATTTGTTCCGGCTTGGGAAACAATGAAAATAAGAACTAAAATGCTCCTGTTCCTGGTAATTGTAGCAGGAGTGTCTTCGCTTTTCTCAATCTATTATTCGATAAATTTTCTATCAACGAAATATGAGAATACTGCAAAAGAGGACCTGTTGAAACTGAAAGATCAGACTGAGGGCGTATTTTATGGTTATCTGGGCGAATTATCCAGAAAAGGATTGTTTATTTCTGAATTGAATGAAATTGCCGGGAATATCAAGGATATTGATGAGATCACAACTTCACTTGAACTTAAGATCTTTTTTCTCAGTGCCATCAATGCAAAGGTGGTTGATCTTGATAATAAGATCGTGGTTAGTATAAAGAATTCATCAGAAAGTTATATAAATGAGAAGATACTTCAATATGAACCTTTTTTCAAAAGGGACAGGAATTCATTGCTTAGAAAGACCGGTATTGTGAATTTGGGTGGAACCATATGTTTTGTGTCTATATCTCCTATAATGAACCAGAATACTTTCAAGAAAGTTGGTGATCTGATCCTGGAGCTTCCTCTTGATTCTGAATTTGTAGATCAGATCAGGAATATAATAAGGGCTGAAATTTTTATTTATTCAAATGAGAAGGGGATAGGAACGACCATGCTTAATGAAAATGGCGAAAGATTGTTCCCTGATATATTTGATCTGGTTAATGAAGGGGGGCGGATAGTATTCAATAATGAAGAATATATTTTAGGCCATTTTGAGATCAAAGATTTTAACGATAAAAAGATCGGCAAAGTTATAGTCGGCTACAATATAAGCGGAATCCTGAAAACAAAGAATCTGGATGTTCGAAGTTTACTATTTGTGTTCAGTACTGTTTTTGCTCTCGTTATATTTGTAAGCGTAATTATCGGAAAGTGGTTGGCCAAGCCGTTAAAAACTCTGTCGGAAAGTGCGGATTCTATTTCAAAGGGGAATTTCAATGTGAAGATAGGGGTCACCTCGAAAGATGAAATAGGAAATCTGACCAGAATTTTCAATTCGATGGCGGAATCCTTGAAGAACCAGAAAAAGGATATGCAGAAAATGCAACTTTACCTCAAAAATATGATCGATTCCATGCCATCAGTTCTTATCGGTGTAGATAAGAACGGAAAGGTGACTCAGTGGAATGTTGAAGCAGAAAAGAAATCCGGGATCATCCCTGAAGATGCGATCGGGAGGAGAATCGGGGATATATTCCCACAATTCGCATCCCAGTTGGAAAAGTTCCGGTTGTCTATAAAAGAAAAGATTCCTCAGAAGATGGAGAAGATCATTGAGAAGATTGATAATGAATTGAGATATAACGATATCGTTATATATCCTCTCATCTCTAACGGTGTAGAAGGTGCTGTTATCAGAATGGATGATGTTACCACCAGGATCCGTATAGAGGATATGATGGTGCAGACAGAAAAAATGATGTCTGTAGGAGGACTCGCTGCGGGAATGGCTCATGAGATCAATAATCCTCTCGGCGGTATACTTCTGGGCGTTCAGAATATTTTAAGGAGGGTTTCACCTGAGTTTAAAGTTAACCGGGAAAAAGCGGATGAGTTAGGCGTTGATCTTGATGATATATTCAGATATATGGAAAAGCAGAAGATAATCTATTTCCTGGAAGTGATCCAGAGATCTGGTGAAAGGGCATCTGATATTGTTACGAACATGTTGAATTTCAGCAGAAAATCTGAGGCGAAATTCGTAAAGTCGGATATCCCTCTTATTATAGATAAAACAATTGAACTTGCAACGAATGATTATGATCTAAAGAAAAAATATGATTTCAGACATATTAAGATCACTAAAGAATTTGAGAAAGGAATTCCACTTATACCCTTCGCTGAAAATGAACTTCTACAAGTATTGCTTAATCTGCTGAAAAATGCGGTTCATGCGATAAATAGTGAGGAACATAAATCGGGTGATCAGGAGATAATTATCAGGTTGTTCAGGGATGGAAGATCGGGTGTGATCGAAGTCGAAGATAATGGTCCCGGTATGGATAGAGAAACTGCCAAGAGGGTTTTTGAACCGTTCTTTACAACCAAGGAGATCGGAATAGGGACCGGACTGGGGCTTTCCGTTTCATATTTTATTATTACTAATATACATCATGGTGTGATGTACGTTGAATCCACACCGGGAAGGGGAACCAAGTTTATAATTAAATTACCACTTAAGGAGAGATAGTGCCTTCTGCAAAAATTTTGCTTGTTGATGATGAAGAAATAGTCCGAATAACTCTCGAAGCCTATCTCGAGGATGAAGGGTACATAATCATTTCGGCAAACAGTGGTGAAGAGGCTTTGGAGAGGCTTACAGGCGAAAATGTCAAGGTCGGGATCATTGATATGAGATTACCCGGGATAGATGGAAATACACTGATAGCGAAGCTGAATAAACTGCATCCTGAAATGAAGTTCATTATTCATACTGGGTCCATGGGATATGCTCTTCCCGAATCATTAAAAAGTCTGGGTATAACCAATGAGATGGTATTTAAAAAACCCATGAAAAGCATGTCTCTTTTTGTTGAGGCGATAAAAAAACTTATGTCTGATGTGAAATAGATCTTTTTACTTTCCGGAATATTCAAGATGTGATTTGATAATTCCGGTTTTAGTTATATAATTGAGTTTTGGAGGAAACGAAATGCAAAACTATAAATTGTTGTATTTCGTAATAATCAGATGAAAAAAATAAATATAAAGAAATCAATTTCGGTTATGATTCCGGTTTTCATTGTTTTATTTGTGTTTAACAGTGGAATCGTTATGTCAGGTGAAAAGGCGGGGGAGAAAAAAATGTGTAATAATCCTTTTTTTAAAAAATATGATACACCATTCGAGGTTCCCCCATTTGATCTTATAAAAGAGGATCACTATATCCCCGCATTTAAAAAAGGGATGAAAGATCATATGAGTGAGATCAATGCGATCATAAACAGCAAAGAGGAACCAAACTTTGTTAATACGATAGAAGCTCTTGAGAACAGTGGAGAACTCCTCTCAAATGTATCTGCAGTGTTCTTCAGTCTGTACAGCAGTCTTAATGATGAAAAAATGCAGGATATTGCAAAACAGATGTCTCCTCTCTTATCCAAACACGAAGATGATATTAGCCTGAACGAAGAATTGTTCAGGAAAATTAAGATCGTTTATGATAACAGAGAAAAACTCAATCTAAATCCTGAACAGAAGAAGGTTTTAGAGGAATACTATAAAGGATTTGTCAGAAGTGGAGCAAATCTGAATGAAGAGGATAAGTCAAAACTCAGGAAAGTGAATCAGGAACTTTCTGCTCTGGGACTTAGATTCGGTAAGAATCTACTTGCAGAAACAAATAGTTTTAAAATGGTCATTGATAAGAAAGAAGACCTGGTCGGGCTTCCTGAATCTGTAATTAGCGGCGCAGCCGAGACAGCTGAAGCAATGGGCGAAAAGGGCAAGTGGGTTTTTACACCTCAGAGACCGAGTTGGACCCCGTTCCTTCAGTATTCCCCCCGAAGGGATCTGAGAGAAAAACTGTATAAAGGATATATACTTCGAGGTGATAACAATAATGAAAACGATAACAAAAAGATAATTGCAAAGATCGCATCTTTGAGGGTCAGGAAAGCCAGGATCATGGGTTATGAGACCTATGCCGATTTTAAAATCGAAAGAAATATGGCAAAGACTCCTGCCAATGTTTATAAGCTCCTTGATCAGATATGGGTTCCTGCTCTCAAGATGGCAAAAGATGAGGCTGCAGAACTTCAAAGATTAATAGATGAAGAGGGCGGAGATTTCAAACTTGCTTCCTGGGACTGGTGGTATTACACAGAAAAATTGAGGAAAGAAAAATATGATTTTGATGAAGGATCCCTCAGACCTTATTTCAAACTTGAAAATGTCAGAAATGGAGCATTTTATGTTGCAAACAAACTTTACGGGATCAAATTTGTTGAGAGAAAGGATATACCTATCTACCATAAAGATGTTATGGCATTTGAAGTTCTAGGGTCGGATGAGCATCATATCGGAATCTTGTATATGGATTTTTTCCCCAGAAAAAGTAAGAGAGGCGGTGCATGGTGCGGAAGTTTGAGAGATTACCATTTTAAGAATGGAAAGGAAGTAACTCCGGTAGTATATATGGTTCTCAATGCGTCGAAACCGGTTGGAGATCAGCCTGCACTTCTGAGTCCTGATGATGCAAGCACATTATTTCATGAATTTGGTCATGCTCTTCACAATCTTTTTTCAACTGTGAAATACAAGTCGATATCAGGCACAAACGTTGCGCTCGATTTTGTGGAACTCCCATCACAGATAATGGAAAACTGGGCACTACATCCAGATGTCCTTAAATTCTATGCAAAGAATTATAAAACAGGAGAACTTATTCCGAAAGAACTCCTTGATAAATTGAATGCGAGTAAACATTTCAACCAGGGATTTATGACTCTTGAATACCTTGCAGCATGTTATCTTGATCTGAACTGGTATTCACTGAAAGATGAGAAATTGAGAGATGCCAATAAATTTGAAAAGGAATTTCTAAAAAAGAGAGGAATGATCCCTGAGATCGTACCAAGGTACAGAAGTACATATTTTGCCCATATTATTAACGGATATGATGCGGGTTACTATGTATATATTTGGGCTGAAGTGCTTGATTCGGATGCATTTGAAGCTTTTAAGGAGAATGGTATCTTTGATAAAAAAACAGCAAAAGCGTTTAGAGATAATATTCTGGCCAGGGGTGGTTCTGAAGATCCGATGGTCTTGTATAAAAAGTTCAGAGGGGCGGAACCGAAGATAGATTCCCTCCTGAGAAAAAAAGGGATGAGCAAGTAGTATTCATGATCGTTTGATCTTCACGGCTGCCTGAAGGTGGCTGTGGAGTTAATGACATAGAAATGGATATTGACCTTATCTGTTTGGAAAATAATTCAGTTGACTAATGAAATTTAAAACAGCTATTGTAAGGATACCCGGAGAAGATTCGGGCAGAGGAGAGACAACATCCGGTCTCGGGATACCAGATCTTAATACACTGTTGGTTCAGCATAGAGCATATATTGAAGTACTGAAAAGATTAGGGCTTACTGTTGTTCTTCTTGATCCTCTCCCGGGGTATCCGGATGCTTATTTCGTTGAAGATACGGCGGTTATTATTCCTGAAGCCGGGATCATTACTAATCCAGGTGCAGTATCCCGGAAAGGTGAAGAGGATAGTATAGAGTTGATCATGACAAAATTCAAATCCACGAGGAGAATATTGGAACCGGGATCACTTGATGGGGGTGATGTCCTGCAAGCCGACAGACATTTTTTTATAGGTCTTTCTGAAAGGACCAATCAGGAGGGTGCAGACCAATTGAGATCGATCCTTCAGAGTTTCGGTTATACCACCGGGATAGTTGAAGAAGGAAAAGGGCTCCATCTGAAGTCAGGTGTAAATTATCTCGGGGACCGTACATTGATCATCACAGCTGATCTTGAAGGTCTCCCCCAATTTTCGGATTTCAAAAAAATTGTTGTTAAGGAGGGTGAAGAATATGCTGCAAACACTCTCCATGTTAACGGGACAATTATTACGCCTGAAGGATTTCCATATACTTATGATCATTTGGTTAAACTTGGCAAACCGGTTATTTCATTAAATATGAGTGAAGTCAGAAAAATGGACGGAGGATTAACCTGTATGTCCCTCAGGTTCTGACTTTCGCCCTTTCTCTTGTTTGGATCGGGCCGTCTTCTCTTCTATAAAACGAATTTGTTTTGTTCAAAAGACAGAAGGGAGGGATTATTTGGCTGAAGCCGATAGGTGATGGTTAAGGGCAGTGAATTCTTTATCTGATTGATTTGTATATTTTTCTCTGATAAAATTATTCAGGTTGCCGGCAATGCAACCCGGGAGAGTTTTATGAATTTAGCTGTGATGGGACTTCAGTGGGGAGATGAGGGAAAGGGGAAGGCCATTGATTATCTTGCTCCTGAATATGAAGTAGTGGTGAGATATCAGGGCGGTCATAATGCCGGGCATACTATATATCACAATGGTGAGAAGATCGTTCTCCATCTTCTCCCGTCCGGAATCTTCTCTCAGGAAACTGTTTCTGTTATTGGTAACGGCGTTGTTGTTAATCCCATCAAACTTTCTGAAGAGATCAAAAGGGTGGAAAGGTTCGGTGTGAATTCCAAAAATCTTGTTCTAAGTTCCACTGCACCCCTGATACTCCCGGAGCATCAGCAATTGGATGTGGTTTTCGAAAATTCGCGTTATGTTGAGATAGGGACGACGAGAAGAGGGATAGGGCCTGCTTATGAGGACCTGACCGGAAGGAGAGCTGTTTTTACCGGAGATCTCTTTGACAGGGACAGATTTTATAAAAAGATCAAACCATTGAATGAATACTATAATAAGCTTATAAGGACATTTGACGGCGAGGAGGTTGATCTTGATTCTTATATTGACAAGTATCTTGATGCCGGAATATTTTTAAAAGATTTTACAAAAAATTCGATCTATCTGCTGAATGATTTTTTTAAGAATAAAAAAAAGATACTCTTTGAAGGAGCACAGGGAGTATTGCTTGATATAAATTTCGGTACTTTCCCGTTTGTTACTTCGTCTAATCCGACAGTCGGCGGGATGTTCACAGGTACGGGGCTGCCTCATAAAAGCCTTGACAGTATTACAGGAATATCGAAAGCTTATACAACAAGAGTTGGTGGGGGACCATTTCCTTCGGAACTTGATGGCGAGATCGGAGAATATCTGCAAACAAAAGGGAATGAATTCGGCTCAACAACAGGCAGGCCGAGAAGGGTCGGATGGCTCGATCTTGTTGCACTGAAATATGCGGTAATGATTAATGGCGTTGACGATATATTCCTGACCAAACTTGATGTTCTGGATGATCTTGAAGAAATTGGAGTTGTAACAGGATATAAGGTTGACGGTATTGAACGGACCATCTTTGAACCGGATCATATTTATCTTGAGAGTGTAACTCCCGTAATAAAGAAGTTCAGGGGATGGAGATCTGATACGTCACAAGTGAAAGAATATAATGACCTTCCCGAAGAGGCCAGGTCTTATATAAGATTTATAGAAGAATTTTCAGGAGTTCCTGTCGGGACGATCTCTGTGGGTGTAAGCAGTGAACAGACTATAAGGAACTATAAGGATTGATATGTATGATAAGACACAGATTATTGCTGAGATAAGAAGGGTTGCCGAATCTCTGAAAACAAAAAGTCTGAAGAAGAAAGATTTTATCAAAAATACAATGATACCGATAAGCACAATAAATTTTTATATCAGCTCATGGCATGATGCGCTTCTGGAAGCAGGGCTTGAAGATGTGAATATCTCCGGAGAACAGATAAAAGATAAAGAGCTCCTCAAGGATCTTCTCAGGATAGAAAAAGAATTTGGTGAAACCCCGACCTATGCTCTGATAGAAAAGAATGGGAAATTTTCGAAAGAGGATTACGAGAAGAGATGGCGGAACCTTGACGATGCTTTTAAGCTTGCAAAATCAAAATATCAGAAAAAAGTAAATAGTTCTCAGGATAAAACGATCTTAATGAAAAAAGATTCGGCAGAAATCGAATCACTTGATAAAACGATCCTGGTCTCAGATGGAGATGACGGTAGAAATCAAAGTGATCTGAATTTTGAAGATACGATCGTTACGGTAAAAAAAGAGGAAATGCACCTTGAAGATAACGGATCAGGAGCATTTAGTGATGATTTTGTAAGTGATAATATCCTTACAATAGATGATATGCAGAAAAAAGGGGATGGCACTAAAAAACGCGATGAACCGGAGCCAAGTTTTGATTATATTCCCGATGATGATGGTGGGATAGAGAATCTGATGGATATAGATGTCCGGAAACGGAAGAAAAAAAAGATCGTTCCGGAAACAGTAAAACCGCGTTCATCGAAATCTGCAAAAACAAAAGGGAAGCCTCTGGATTTCAGGGGGATCAAGTTTGCTCCCATCGATACAAGGGGGGTAATATATATTTTCGGGATGGTTTCAGAAGAATTGAATTTTGTTGTAGAATCGTTTGAAACAGATAGATTCTGCTTCTCCGGGAAAAGAAATCTTTCTTCAAAAGAGGTGAAGTGGGAGGCAGTTAATATTGGATTTGCTCTTGATAGCCTTGACCTGAAAAAGAGCGACAGGCTTACAAAAAACTGTGAACTTCTTGTGTGCTGGAAAAATGGATGGAGTGAATGTCCGGTGGAAGTTCTTGAATTAAGTTCGTCACTATCTCTGTTGGACAACTATTAGAGGCCCAGTCGGGCATTGACTAAAGAGACAATTAATGGTACAATTGAGCCTTAACAAAGGAACCAAGGGAGATAAAGAAAATGGAACATTTGACTAAAGAAACATTCGTTGAAAAAATATTTGATTATGAAAACGACAAAGAATGGAATTTTAAAGGAGAACTTCCTGTAATAATTGATTTTTATGCAGATTGGTGTCAACCCTGTAAAATGGTGGCTCCTGTTCTTGAAAAACTTTCCAAAGAATATGACGGAAAGATCAATGTGTTTAAGATTGATACAGAAGATCAGAGAGAGCTGGCAGGAGTTTTTCAGATAACAAGTATTCCTTCGATATTGTTCATACCGAAAGAGGATAAACCGCAGATGGCATTGGGTGCTTTACCCAAAGAGAGTTTTGAAGATGCTATCAAAAATGTACTGAAAGTAGAAAAATAATTTTAATCAGATAGAATTTTGAAGGGCGGGCTGAGTTCCGCCCTTTTTTTTACCTTATACACTTCCCAAGATACCAGAATAGTTGCATATAATATTGCTTTTCTGTCAATATTTTTTCTATGGAGTATTTAAAGCCTCAGATAGGCTATATTGCCTGGTATAAAACTCAAAATTTAGCTCCTCAAAGAAGAATAATCGGATCCTGATA
>CAYNUG010000073.1:0-10598 GCA_964400545.1 uncultured Clostridia bacterium
CAATGTGCCTGTCACCATTCTTCTGGCATATGACCTTTCCTGTTTTGATTCCCCTGTCTTTAATAAGGTAAGATTCGAGTAATTTTTTTTTATCTGAGAGGATATCTTCATATGATGGAAGCTCAATTTTGTTGTTGATACCTGATATATCTTTGATTATTTTTGATGTCCCTTTTAATTCAAGTTCCCGGATATTCTTACCTTCTCTCAAATGAGTTGCGATATTTATTATTTGTTTTTCTCCCGGTCCGGAAACAAGAATATCTGCTCTTGAATCAAAAAGTATAGATCGTTTTATTTTATCTTTCTGGAAATCATAATGAGCAAATTGCCTTAATGATGCTTCGACACCCCCTATGATTATAGGAACATCTTTAAAACTTTCCTTTATTCTGTTTGAGAATACTATTGAAGTGTTATCGGGACGGATCTTGTATTTTATGGATGGGGGATAATCATCAAAAAAGCCATTTCCCCTTATCTGGTACTGATCTTCGATTCTTCTTTTCCTTGATGATGTATAGTTTAGGACTATTGAATCTACAGGTCCTGAGATAATTGCAAAAAAGAGTGAAGGCTTCCCCAATATTGAGAATGATTCTTTCTTCTGCCAGAATGGTTTTTCGATCACTCCGACTGAAAAACCTTCCGATTCAAGAACTCTTTTCAATATTCCCTCCGGGAAAGAAGGATGATCTGAAAAAAGATAAGGCAGAACAAAAATAACGTCAAATCTATGCATGGAAAGATTTTAACAAAATAAGCATAAAGTAAAAAGGAGAAAGTATAAAGTGCCTGTCCCCTTTTAAGTTTCAGATACAGCTATACCAAAAAATATGCAAGAGGTGATCACAGCGATAGCCTATACCGAGTTGTCTACCAAATTGAGAACCGTCCCCAAAAAAGGTTTCAATTTTTCTATTTGTTTTCTAATTCGGATAGTCGTTTTTCGAGTTCTTTGACCCGTTTTTTAAGTTCGGGAAGGTTTCTTATGTGTATCTCTTCTATGATTGCTTTTTTGTGTTCCTTTGCCGGATATCCGGAGACAATGATCCCGGGCGGGACATCCTTTGTAACACCAGCCTGGCCTGCAATTCCTGCTCCGTCTCCCACTTTAATATGTTCTGCGAATCCTGCCTGACCTCCTGCCATTACACCTTTTCCTATTTGAACCGATCCGGCACTTCCTACCTGGCCTGCCAACATTGTATTCGAACCGATCCTGACATTGTGTCCAATGTGAACAAGGTTATCTAATTTTACTCCGTCACCGATCTTTGTAACTCCCATCACTGCTCTGTCAATACAGGAATTCGCCTGGATCTCAACATTATCACCGATCTCTACTCTCCCTGTCTGCGGGACCTTTATGATCGAACCTTCACTCGGGTAAAAACCGAATCCATCCGAACCGATAACAACTCCGGAGTGAATTATTACATTTTTTCCGATTGTTGATCCATCCATGATCGAGACATTCGGATATATAAGACATTCCCCACCTATTGAACTTCCCTTAAGGATGACACTTCCAGCACCTATTACAGTTCCCTCTCCAATAGTTACATCAGGTCCGATAAATACAAATGGAGCGAGAGATACATTGCTTCCTATTTTTGCTTTGTCATCCACAAAAGAAAGCGGACTTATTCCTGAGGCGATATCTTCAGAAGATCTCGGATTAAAAAATTCAAGTAACTTTATGAAATAATAATAAGGTTTATCAACATACAAAGGAATGATGTTATCGGGAGGGGTAGATCCCTTGGTCATAAGCACTGCACCTGCATTACATCCCTCAAGTTTATCTAAAAACTTTTCATTTTTTATAAAAGAGATCTCTGTTCTTGTCGCTGTTTCTACTGGGGAGATCCCGTTGATCAGAATATTCTTACTCCCTTCAGGTATGCTTACTCCGATATGTTCCGCTAGATCAGAAAGTTTTATTTCCATAATTCCTCCGTTCCTTTAGAATTCTATTAGAATTTTTTTCGGCTTGCAAGGACGTTTTTGTTTTTGCTCTTTATATTATCACTCCCCATAAATACAGATGGATGGTTCTTCTCGGTGCAGGATACCATTTTTACGGGAGTGTCAATCCGGAATACTCTCTCTCTTAAATTCCTGTTTTTTTCAGGTGGTCAAGGAGGGTTTGCCCCGTTATGTTCCTTGAATATTTTTTTAAAGCTTCTTCCTGTGTCTTAAGGATGTTTCTTCTTAGTTTGTCATCGGTAACGATCTTGTCGATAAGAGCTGCAGTTTTGAGGAATCTTTTTTTGTTGAGGAGAACACCGCCATTGTTCATGGTCTCTTTAACAGCACCTTTATTGAAGGCAATAACGGGAATATTCAGAAAAAATCCTTCAGGAACAGGTGCACAAAAGCCTTCATGTTCACTCATATGCAGATATATGTCCGACAATTTAAAATATGATATCAGTTCGTCTTCCGGTATATGTCCGGTAAAGTGAATATTCCTTACATTCAGCTGTTTAACCATATTGAGCAGAGCTGAATAATACCTTTCAAACCCTCTGTTCTCTCCTACGATAAAAAGTCTGGAATTTTTATTAAAATATTTGTTATACAGATGAAATGTTCTTATGACATCCTCAACTTTTTTGTTAGGTATGATCCTTCCCACATAGAGAATATTTGTTTTTCCGTCCCGGAACATATCATTGAAAACGGGAATGGTCGGAGCATCAAACTTTTCAAAATTCATAACAAGAGGAAGTACGCCTGTCTTTTTAAAACCAGCTTCCTTTAATTCACTCTCATTATATTCTGAATCACCGAGAGCGAGGTCGACCTTATCACTCAGGCTTCTTAGTTCAATTCTCCCTTTGTAGCAATCTTTTGCAAGTATTCTGTGGTAATCAAGAAAAAAATGGTGGGGGGTTATATTGTGGTAGATTATTATCTTTTTATCCGGTATCCTAAGGAATTTTTTCGTTATTTTTGACCCGATCGAGAAGTGGTAAATAACAGCATTATCCTCCGATGAGTATTTATCATATTCGAGGTAATTGATCACCTGATCTGAATATCTGGGATGGTAGAACAGAACAAAAATATTCGATTCATATCCCTTTCCACGCAGATAGTTCCTTATCTCAAGAGCTTCGTTCCCAATAGCATCCCCGTATGAATAGGAGGTAAGGAACTGATGGATCGCCATTATTGATAGAGCTTCTTCTCGATCGCTCTTTCCCTGTTCTCAAGAAATTCCATCTTATCTTCCAATACCTTGATCTTTGTTTTTAGAAGTTCCTCCTCGATCTTAAGTTTCGAAAGTTCAACGATCAGGTTATTTGAAGTGTTATGAAGAAGCTTGATATATTCGACACCTGCTGCAAATTGATGAATGTAGTTTCTGTCTATGTTTATATGAGCTTTAAGTTCGTTGTTTATCGGCCTGACCATACTCCTGATGAATGGCATTAGCGGTTTTCTTATAACGCGGAATACTTTTTTCATGATTCCTTTTGCACCACTTCCTCCGTCCGATTCAAGCTCTATGGAAGCTGGATCATAATTTTTTACTATTTCATCGTTAAAAAGATGTTGTTCGTAAACATTAGGTATCTCCAGGAAGTCAGGGAGGGGCTGAAGCTCCATATCCTCTATTTCTTCTATTTCCTTCTGTTTTAAAACTCCGGAGGCTTTTTTTTCTTCTATCCGTTTCTCAATGTATTCCATGATCTCGTTGACATCGATCTCTTCCCCGGCGCTTATAAACGGAAGGTCTTTCTTTTTTTCTGAATCTGACATAAAAACTCCTTAAAAAAAGCGCGCCTGGAGGGAGTCGAACCCCCAACCTATCGATTCGTAGTCGAGTACTCTATCCATTGAGCTACAGGCGCTTATTATAATTCATTATATATTTATTCTCCGGTCATTTCAAGATTATCCGATCTGCAATTATGAATTGTGGCTATATTCCGGGGTTTTTGTTAGAATGCAGAATGGCAATTTATTTCCCGGGACATTCCATTAATGACTGATCATGTACCAAAATTGACTGAAGGTACGGTAAGAAGGAAGCTCTTTTTCCTGACATTCCCTATGCTGATAGGTATTTTAAGCATTGTTGCATTTAATCTTGTTGATACTTTCTTTGTCGGGAAACTGGGAACTCTTGAACTTGCAGCAATGAGTTTTACTTTCCCCGTCGTTTTTGTTGTTGGAAGTATTGCTCTCGGTCTCGGGATAGGAGCTTCATCTGTTATTTCAAGAGCGATCGGTGAAGGTGATCATCATAAGGTACAGAGGCTCACGACAGATTCATTGATCTTGTCCCTGATAATAGTTATATCTGTAGTGATCGCAGGGATGTTGACCATTGAACCTCTTTTTCGTGCTATGGGAGCATCACCCGAAATTTTACCTTTAATTAAAAAATATATGATTATCTGGTATCCGGGGGTAGCGTTTGTGGTTATTCCAATGGTCGGGAATAGCGCTATCAGAGCTTCCGGAGACACAAAAACTCCGGGATTTATCATGGTGATGTCGGCAATTGTCAATTTGATCCTGGATCCTGTTCTGATCTTCGGGATAGGTCCTTTCCCCGCTCTGGGACTGGAAGGAGCTGCTGCGTCAACAGTTTTAGCCCGTTTTATATCCTTTCTCATATCGATAAGGGTTCTTTACTTCAGGGAAAAGATGCTTACTTTTGAAATTCCTTTATTTAAAGAGATAGCAGAGTCATGGAAGAAGATCCTTTACATAGGTTTACCTGCTGCAGGTACGAATCTGATCACTCCGATAACAATGGGGATAATAACAAAATTTGTTTCAAAATATGGTGCCGGTCCTGTTGCCGCTCTGGGTGTCTCTCTGAGAATCGAGGCTTTTTCACTTGCTGTAATAATGGCGATGGGATCTGTCCTGACCCCTTTTGTAGGTCAGAATTGGGGTGCAGGGAAAAAGGGCAGGATCAGGCTTGCAGTAGATTCTGCTCAGAAGTTTGCGTTGATATGGGGATTGTTTCTTATAATTATCTTTATATTGTTCGGGGCGATAATAGCAAATATTTTCAGTAATGATCTTGTTGTAACGGAAACCATTAAGTTGTATTTCCTGATCGTTTCTTTATCTTACGGATTCCAATCTGTACTGATGTTGTCAACTTCCATTTTGAACGGATTGAACAAGCCGATACCTTCGGCTATTCTGTCTATTGTTAGAATGATAATTCTATACATTCCGCTTGCTTATCTTGGTTCCGTTCTATTTGATATTCCCGGGATATTCGGAGCCGCAGTAATCTCAAATTTAGCCGCCGGGATTCTTTCATATCTATGGGTAAAAAAGATATTGAAGAACATTTGAACAAAGTTGAAAATTTAATTATTTTTTTTTAAAATGAGATTTACTTATTTACAAACAGATCAGAACTTATAGACTGGAGGTTTAATATATGGGAATTAATAATTCAAAGAAGAAAAATACTTTAAACAGAAGGGATTTTATTAAAAAGAGTTCATTGATCGGAGCAGGAGCCCTGGCTTCTTCCTTATACAGTGCAAAGAATGTGAAACTCTTAACTTCTCCCGGAGTAACAAAGGCGGCTCCTATAGAAAATGTAAGGGTCGGATTTGTGGGTGTCGGGGGGATGGGTTCTTCTCATTGCCGGAATCTGGTGAAGATGGAGGGCGTGGAATTAAGAGCCGTTTGCGATATAGTTCCGGAGAAGGTCAGGAATATTCAGGATCTGTGTGTTAACGCTGGTCTGAAAAAACCGGATGGATATACAAAAGGTGAATATGATTTCAAGCGTATGTGTGAAAGAGATGATCTCGATCTGGTTATGACAGCAACCCCGTGGGAGTGGCATGTCCCTGTGGCCGTAGCCGCAATGAAAGCCGGAAAACATGCCGCGGTTGAGGTGCCTGCAGCATTCACACTTGATGGCTGTTGGGAACTGGTTGAGACTGCAGAAAAAGAAGAAAAATATTGTGTTATGCTTGAAAATTGCAATTATGGCCGAAGTGAACTTACCGTATTAAACATGGTAAGGAAAGGATTATTCGGGGAACTTATACATGGTTCGGGGGGATATCTTCACGATCTCAGAGCACTTAAATTCAGTGAGAAAGGGGAAGGTCTCTGGAGACCGGAGCACTCGATCAAAAGAAACGGAAATCTTTATCCCACTCATGGTCTTGGTCCTATCGCCGAATACATGAATATAAACAGAGGAAACAATTTCGAATATATGATATCCATGAGTTCAAAATCACGCGGGTTGCAGGAATTTGCGAGAGATACTTTCGGTAAAGACAGCCCTCAAGCTAATATGAAATTTAAACTCGGGGATGTCAATGTCAGTTTGATAAAAACATTCAATGGTGAAACGATCACTTTATATCATGACTGTGATCTCCCGAGGCCATACTCCAGGATAAATATGATCCAGGGTACTAAGGGAATATTTGAAGGTTATCCGGACAGGATCTATATTGAAGGATTAAGTAAGACCAATGATAAATGGGAAAAATTTGACAGTTATTTGAAAAAATATGAGCATCCTTTGTGGAAAGAGAAAGGGAATAGTGCAAAAGGAGCAGGACACGGGGGGATGGATTACATCGAAGATTTCAGGCTGATCGATGCATTGCGTAACGGAAGGCTCCCGGATATGGATGTTTACGATGCCGTCCTCTGGAGCAGTATTACCGAATTATCCGAGATTTCGGTAAAAGGTAAAGGGCGACCTGTTGATTTTCCTGATTTCACCAGAGGAAAATGGAAGACCAACAAGCCGATCCACCTTGTAGATTTCAAATACTAATAACGTTTAACTTTATTCGGGAATTTTGGTCTTTTCAGTTTTGCGGGAGGATTTTTTTTAAGTTCTTTCATGATCTCATCGATTGCTCTGTCCAACTGAGGATCTTTTCCTTCAATAAGCAGTTTAGGAGTTTGTTCCACTTTTATATCCGGAGCGACCCCTTCATTCTCAATGGCAAAGCCATCTTTCTCTGTCCAGAAGCCGACATTAGGAGCAGTAATATATCCTCCGTCCATAAGGACTGGGTATCCCAGAGTACCAACCAGACCTCCCCATGTGCGGGTTCCTATCATCTTCCCGAGACCTGCTTGTCTCCACATCCAGGGGAAGAGGTCTCCGCCTGACCCCGCCATTTCGTTGATCAGTAAAACTTTTGGTCCGAATATTGCTGATGTCGGGTAATGCATATTATTTCCGTAACGGTAAGCCCAACTGCATGTGTACGTTTTTTTAAGCATCTCTATATAGTAGTCTGCGACCGAACCACCTCCATTGAACCTTTCGTCGACTATTACTGCATCGCGGTTCGATTGAGGATAAAAATATCTTTTAAAATAAGTGTGTCCCCTCCCTGCTGTGTTCGGAACGTAAATATAAGCAACTCTGCCATTTGTTCTTTTCGTTACGTAAGCAAGATTCTTTTCGACCCAGTCACGGTTCCGGAGCGTGTATTCCTGTCTTAGTGGTACTACTTTAACCTCTCTTTTCACAGTTCCTTCCGGATTGGACCCAATTGTTAATTCGACTATTTTTCCTGCTTTATTTTCAAAATATTTATAGATATTATCAGGATATTTCAATTCTTTCCCATTTACACGTAATAAAAATTCACCTGACTTTACATTAACTCCGGGTTCGGTTAATGGTGAACGTAGTTTCGGATTCCAATTCAAACCTCCGTATACCTTTTTGAACCTGTAACGGTTGTTAACGATATCAAAATCTGCACCGAGAAGACCACCGGGTATTGATTTGCTTCTGTCGATAAACTCTCCTCCTCCGCTCCGGTGATGTCCTACACTCAACTCACTGCACATCCACTGAATCAATCTGTTCAGATCCTGTCTGCAACTCAGGTGGGGGAGGAAACTGCTGTACTTTTTGTACATAGCCTGCCAATCGACACCATGCATTTCAGGATCATAGAAATAATCGCGATTTACTCTCCATGCTTCATTAAATATTTGAGGCCATTCCGCTGCGGGGTCAATTTTTACGGATATGGAAGCAGTGGCGAGTGTCCCTTTTCCGGGTTTGATCTTTCCTGAAGGGACTATCTTCCAGTTTTTTCCGGATCTGACAAGTATCTTTTTTTTGTTCCCGGACAGCTTATAATCCAAAATACCATTTCCAAGGATCTCATCTTTCCTTTTTTTGAGGTTGAACCTGTGTAAGCTGCCATTCCTGTTAGCCGGATCAAATTCAAGATAATATATTTCTCCGCTATTCCCGATCTGCAGATTGAAATAATTCCCGTTTTTGATTGGAACAGCTATTATCCTTTTTTCAAGGTCTATAAAATCTATGTTGAATTTGATCCCGCTGTCTCCCTTTTTCTCTTTTTTATTGATCTTTTTACCTGGATCCTTCTCTTTTATCTTTCCTGTTTCTTCATCACTTTCTTTAGCGAAAGGAGAAAGAGTTTCTTTTTGAAGAGTTGCCATATAAATGGAACTGCTCATTCTTTTATCTGAATTGGACATATCGAACCAGTGTTTTAAAGGTCCGGCATCCGTGGATACGAGAAAATAGATGTACTTTCCTGAGGGATCAAATACCGGTTCGGAAATATTGCTCAATCCGTCGGTCAGCAATCTTAATTTGTTTGATCTTAATGAATAAACGTAAACCTGACCCATTTCGGCAGTATTGTTCATATGAAATGTTAACCATTTTGAGTCGGGAGACCATTTGCATAACATTGATCCGTAAGCTCCCGGGAAATAATCGGGTTCAGCACCAATTTTCACGACATTTCCGTTAGTGATATCGATCCAGAAAATATTTCTTGCATTATCAGAAAAAGCGATCTTGTTGTTATCCGGAGACCAGGAAAGTCCGGTGTAGAATCCGGCTCCTGGAATTTTATAACTCTTCTTCTTCCCCTTTCCATCCTGAGGAGAGATCACAAGTTCATACTCCCCGTTTTTGTCCGAGAAGAAAGATATCTGTTTACCATCAGGTGACCAGGCGGGAAATCTTTCGTGATATGAAACAGTATTTGTGATATTTCGGGGGTCTCCTTTCTCTGCTGGTAATGTGATCACCTCACCTCTGTAACCGAATACGGCACGGGCACCGCTGGGAGAAATATCCCCGGAACGAATGAATTGTGGACTGGAACTGTACCTCGGTCTCACTTCCTTAAGATCAGTAGCAATTGTTATCGGAACAGGTACTGATGTTCTCCCCTCTGTATCATATTTTACGATCCTTCCTGCCTGTTCGTAAACAATATGACCATTGTCTGCATAAAGATCCAACACAGGAAAATCTTCATATTTTGTCAGCTGAGTGATCTTTTTTGATCCTGTATTATAAGAAAAAAGATTGAATTCCCCATTCCTGTCAGATCGGAAAAATATCTCATCATTTTCCCAGAAAGGATCGGTATCGTTGCATCCTCCTTTCGGTTGGGGTATTTCGATGACATCTTTTGTAGCTACCGAAAAGATAAATATTCTTGTATGTGTGCCCCCTCTGTAATGTTTCCATTCGTTGTAAACTTCAGAATAGGGAACATAGGCGATGAATTTTCCATCCGGGCTGTACGTCAGTTTATTTGCAAATGGAATTTCCAGTGCTTCCGGATATCCTCCTTCCAGAGAGATCGAATAGAGCCTGGGTCTTCCTCTTGTTGCCGCATGTCTGTAAGAGGCGAATATGATCTTCTTCCCGTCAGGAGAAAAACCCCTGACGATATCGGCACCGGGATGCCATGTCAACCTCTTCGGTATCCCTCCCCCGGATGGAACGATATAAACATCAGTGTTGCCGTCATAGTTCCCGGAAAAAGCGATCAATTTTCCATCAGGAGAAAAGTACGGATCTGTTTCCGTTCCGGGAGCCGAGGTTAATCTGACGGGATCGGATCCGTTAATTCCAGCAATCCATAGATCGTTTGCGTAGGAAAAAGCTATCTGATCACTACTGACTGCCGGTCCGGTCAACATTAATGTTGGTCCCGGTTCACCGGAAAGTAATGATGCAATAAGTAAAAATCCTGAAATTATAATTAGATTCTTTAAACTCTTCATTGATCCTCCATAAATAAATATTTTTCCGGAACACTCATGCCCCGATAACTCTTAATACGGAAGTATAATAAAAAAGATCAAAAAAATAAAAACAGGAAATTTAAAGTTAACTGATTAGTCATTACAAAAAAGTGGTTTTGAGAAACGGACTGAAATCTTGAAATCAGGCACTCATTAATTTAAAATACCTGCATGGAAAAAATTATTGAGGTCATATGTCCGAAATGCAAGTCCAGTCTCTGGATAGATGTAGAAAAAAAAGAGGTTGTTCAGCATAAAAAGAGTGTAAAGCAAAAAAATTCTTTTGAAGATCTTCTTGCAAAAGAAAAGAAAAAGAAAGAATCGACCGAAGAAACATTCAGTTCTGCACGTGAACTTGAAAAAGCAAAGAAAAAGAAGGCTGAAGAACTTTTCAATAAAAGCTTTGATAAATAGGGTTTTAAAATGAGGAAAAAAGTACTTCTTATACACACAGGTGGCACGATCGGGATGTCCAGAGCCGATGATAGCGGTATATTTGCTTACAGCCCGCCGGTATCCGG
>CAYNUG010000074.1:0-10575 GCA_964400545.1 uncultured Clostridia bacterium
TTGAAGCTATGGCTGCCAAAGTTCCTGTTTCCACCGGTGAAACAACAACCGCAACTCTGATGAGTTTCGGTTTTAATCCTTCAATTTCCAAATGGAGCCCTTTCCATGGAGCATATTTTTCGGTGATCGAAGCGGTGTCAAAGATTGTTGCCACCGGGGGGAGTCCTGATAGTATAAGGACCTCTTTACAAGAATATTTTGAAAAACTGGGGAAAAACCCTGAAAAGTGGGGAAAACCTTTTTCAGCTCTTGTCGGGGCTTTTTATGCACATAAACATCTCGGGATTGCGGCCATCGGGGGAAAGGACAGTATGTCCGGGTCGTTTATGGATATGAATGTTCCTCCCACACTTATTACTTTTGCCGTCAACACGGCTGATGTGAAAGATGTTATTTCTCCCGAGTTCAAACATACGGGTAACAGGGTTTTTATTTTCAGGAGTGAAAGGGATGAGTTCGAGATGCCCGATACCGGTCATCTTAAGAAAGGATATAAAATAATAAACGAAGAAATAAAGACAGGAACAATAATTTCGGCTGCAACGGTAGGTGAGGGCGGAATCGCATTCACAATTACAAGAATGTGCTCCGGTAACAAAAAAGGTTTTGTTTTTGACAATGTTTTTGGTAAAAACAGCTTGTTCTCTCCCGATTACGGTTCCATTGTATTTGAGGTCACTGATGAATTTGATCCGGGAAGCATCGATTGTACTTTAGTCGGAAAAGTTGCCGGATCACCCTTAATTGAAATCGCCGGAACAAAAATAGAACTGGACGAACTTATAAAAGAGAGAAGTTCAGTTCTTGAGAATATTTTCCCTACTTCCGTTGAATCGGATAAGGGCAATCCTGAGATCAGGATCTTTAAAGAAAGAGGGGAAGTGAGACCTCCGTCAAAGTTCGGGAAACCGAAAGTTACCATTCCCGTTTTTCCCGGAACAAACTGTGAATACGATACGGGGCGGGCTTTTGAGAGAGCAGGCGGTGATGTAAGAATTGAAGTGTTTAACAATCTGACCCCGCTAAATATTCAAAATTCAATAGATGCTCTGGCAGATTCAATTAATGGATCTCAGATCATAGCATTACCGGGAGGATTTTCCGCAGGTGATGAGCCTGACGGATCGGGGAAATTCATAGCTGCTGTATTTCGTAATCCGGTGATAAAGGAATCTGTAAACAATCTGCTTGATAAGAGGGGCGGGTTGATACTCGGTATATGTAACGGATTTCAGGCTTTGATAAAACTCGGTCTGGTTCCGTATGGAGAGATAAGGGATCTTGATGAAAATTCGCCTACTCTGACCTTCAATTCGATAGGTCATCATATCTCGACAATGGTTGACACGAAAGTTGTTTCCGTTCTGTCACCCTGGTTTTCCCTCTCCGAACCGGGAGACATAAATACGTTACCCGTTTCTCACGGAGAAGGGCGGTTCTCGGCAGATGAAAAATTGATCATGGAACTTGAAATGAAAGGTCAGATTGCAACTCAGTATGTTGATTTTGACGGTAAAGCTACGTACAATATCGAATCCAATCCGAACGGATCCGATCATTCAATCGAGGGGATCACCAGCCCTGACGGAAGGATCCTGGGAAAGATGGGTCATTCGGAAAGGGTCACTTCAAATACTTTCAAAAATATTCCGGGAGATAAATTTCAGAGAATATTTGAATCGGGGATAAAATATTTTAAATAAGTAGAAATTTGAATGGAAAAGAAAAAGAACAGCCACGATATATTTCCCCTGGCGGATAAACTTAGACCGACCGAAATATCAGGGTTTACAGGCCAGGATCATTTGACAGGTCCGGGAATGGTTGTCAGTTCATTTATTGAAAAGGGTTATCTCGGTTCCCTTATCTTCTGGGGGCCTCCCGGGACGGGCAAGACAACACTTTCCAGAATTCTCGTAAAACAGCTTGATCTACCTTCTTCGGAGTTCTCAGCCACTATTTCAAAGATAGGAGAGATCAGAGATCTGATGAAAAAAGGGGCGGAGATGAGGCAAATGAACGGAAAACCTCTTGTCCTCTTTGTCGATGAGATCCACCACTTCAACCGTCATATACAGGATGCATTTCTCCCTTATGTCGAGAGCGGTGATATTGTTCTCCTCGGGACTACAACAGAAAATCCTGCATACAAAATGAACAGAGCTCTCCTTTCCAGGCTGAAAGTCCTGGAATTCAATCCTCTCACTTTTGAAGACCTCGGGAAGATATTTGACAGGGGAGTTAAATTCGTTAAAGAAGAATTGGATATTGATGCTGAACCCGAGGAAGAAGTGAGAAACCTTATTATCGATCTGAGCAACGGTGACGGCAGGAGACTTCTTAATATACTTGAGTTGATTGTCAATTCTGTGGAAAAAGGGAAGAAACCCGACAAGCAGCTCGTCGAAGATGTTGTGCAGAAGAAGATATCCTCATATGACAGAACCGGAGATGACAGGTATGCATTGATATCGGCTTTGCATAAATCTGTGCGGAACTCGGATGTTGATGCCTCGCTGTTCTGGCTGTACAGGATGATGGAAGGCGGAGAAGACCCACTTTTCATCATAAGGAGAATGATAAGGATTTCAGTCGAAGATGTCGGATTTGCAGATCCCGAAGCACTGCCTCTTTGCCTTAACATAAAAGATGCATATGAATATCTCGGTTCTCCCGAAGGGGACCTGTTTCTTACTCAGGGGATAGTTTACCTGGCATCGGCACCAAAGAGCAATTCTTTGTACAAAACCGAAAAAAAGATGAAGAAAATAGTGGAAAAATACGGAGATGCGAAGATCCCGATGCAAATAATAAACCCGTCAAATTTTCTTAACCGGAGAAAAGGGGCAGGGAAAGATTATGATTATGCCCATGATAATCCTGAAAAGACCACAACTATGGATACAATGCCAGAGGGTGTTGATGAGGGAGGGTTTTATCAACCTAATGTTCTCGGGTTTGAGAAAAAGATAAAAGAGAGGATCGAATATTGGCGGAAGAAAAAGGAAGATATGAGAAAGAGGGAAAAAGGGGATGGATGAAAAGCAGCTCAGACTCCCCATTGATGAATTCCGTCAGACCATTGAAAACAGCATTGAAAATAATATTGTAACAATACTCACCGCTGAAACGGGTGCGGGCAAATCGACCAGAGTTCCTCTGTGGATGCATGAAAAAGGGAAAAAAGTAAATGTAACTCAACCGAGAAGGATAGCTGCAAGGTCATTATCATATTTTCTTTCGGGAGTCTCCGGAACAAAGTGGGGAGATGAGATCGGTTTTCAGACCGGATTTGAAAAGAAGAGGACAAAAAAGACAAATCTTCTGTATCTGACCGATGGTGTTCAGATGATCAATGAGATAAGCGGAAGAATGAATTATGATATCCTGATCCTCGACGAGATCCATGAGTGGAACCTGAACCAGGAGGTCCTGGTCGGAATTGTTAAAAAGAGATTATTGAACGGCTCTTATAAAAGAAACGGTAAAAGGGTAGTCATTATGAGTGCAACCCTTCAGGCAGGAAAACTTTCAAAATATTTTAATAATGCTCCTGTCATTACTGTTCCGGGGAGAGGATTCCCCGTGACTATCCATAATAACAGTTCCCATTTTCTCCTCTCGGATACAGTTCAGATGGTAGAGGCAGGGAAGAATGTCCTTGTATTTCTTCCCGGGAAAAGTGAAATAACTGAATTTATACATCTTCTGAAAAGGACACTGGATGAAGATGAGAAGAGTGCTGTTGTCCTTCCTCTCCATTCCGGTTTGACAGTAAAGGAGCAATCGAAGGTGTTTGCCCACTATAAAAACCCAAAAGTGGTTGTCGCTACAGATATTGCCCAGACAAGTCTCACCATTGATGATATTGACGGAGTGATCGATGATGGAGTTAAAAAAGAGATCCATAATATAAAAGGGATCGAAGGGCTCTATCCTGTCGAAACATCGAGATCGGATTGTCTGCAGAGAGCCGGAAGGGCAGGAAGGGTAAAGGATGGAACATATATTTTGTGTTCCGATATCCCGATTGATGAAAGAGAGGAGTTTCCCGAACCTGAAATAAGAAGATTAAATCTTGAATCTGTAGTCCTGAGACTGATCAAATGGGGAATATCTCCCATCGATTTCCCTTTCTTTCATTCACCGAAAAAGAATCTTATCTACAAGGCTATTGAAAATCTCAAGTTATTCGGTGCTGTATCGGAAAAATTGGAAATAACCTCGGATGGAAAGAAAATGGCAGAGCTTCCTGTCTCGACCAGAGGAGCAAGGTTGCTTATAGAAGTGGAAAAAAGTTCCAATGCAACTTTGGATATGGGATTAAAGCTTATGGCCATTCTTGAGGCAAAAGGAATAACCGGAAAAGATTTTTCTGGTGAAAGAACTTATTCAGATCTATGGCTGTCAGATCTCATCAATCAACTTCATCTCTGGAATACTGCTTCAAAATTCAAGAAACTTATAAGTTTTAAAGATCTGTCCCTTGCAAAAGATATTTACAAAGAATTGAAGAACAGGATAATTATAAAGAACCGGAATGGTTCGGGAAAGGGTAAGGTTGATTATCACGACCTCTATAGAGGAATACTCTCCTCATTCATTGATCATGTTTATACGAGAACAGGGAAAAGTTATTTTAAAGATGAGGAAGAGAGGCATCTCGATCGAAAGTCCATGCTCTTTGAAGCGATGCCGGATATGGTAACCGGACTTCCTTTCGATCTCATGGTGGAACGTGAAAACCGGTTCACTGGAGAAAAAGAAAAATTTATAATTGCACTTATTACATTTGCATCGGAGATCTCTTTTGGCATTCTCGATGAATTGAGCCCTTTCAGTTATAAAAAAGATGTGGAGGTCAGGATAGAGAAGAATGTGATCTCCATGTTTAATTCAATTTATTTCGGTGGGAAATGCTTATCTCAATTCAGTTCAGTACCCGAAATGAACGATCCGGAAATAAGGAAAAAGATTGCCCCTTTTGTTCTTAAATGGTGGAAGACAAATGGGGACAGGCACTTTTTGTCAAAGAAAAGGCCGGAGCTTACCAAATTTTTCAAAGAAGTAAAAAAAGTTGTGAAATACAAATTGGGCGATTTTGAAAAATACTGGGATGAATATATTCTGAAAAAAGCAGAGGAGGACCTGAATACACCGGATCTGGAGATGTTCTTCAGTTTTCATAAGGATTTCGCAGGTGTTACATTGGCGGAGCTCCTTCCTCCCAGTGTCATCTCTGAACTTAAAAGGAAAAAATGGCCGGATGAGATCATAATATCAGATACCGAACACAAGATAGAATACATTAAAGGGAAGCCGTTTCTGAGGTTTGAGTTCCCTGAGTTTGAATTTATAGAGAGGAATGATGTTCTACTCCCTACCGGAGAACTATGCGGGATAATCCTTGATAAGAGGAAGTTTGCAGACTGGGAATATGCGGTCTACAGTTATAACAGATGGGGAAAGATCCGAATTTTTAAGGGGAAATGGGAAAAAGAAAAAAAGGAAGCACATATGGATACTTTGATTAATGTTCCCTTTCCGGTTGAATTTGTAGGAGGGAAGGGGAAGGAGAAAAAGAAATTCTTATTCTATTCGGTTCCCGAGATCGAAGGGGAAAAAGTTTTCCTTAAACATTTTTTCGAAAAGAAGACAGCTGAAAAATATTTTCAATCTATCGAGAAAAGTTGGCTGGAATTTATGAAAAAATATAAAGGGAAGAAGATCGAAGATATTTTCAATAATAAAGGGTGGAAGATCAAATAACTTCCTGCTCACCCTTACATCAGGATTATTTTATATACAGATGGACCGGGATGAAAAAATCGGCATCCCACGATTGTAGAGGGCCATCTTTTCCTCCATCATCATCTTTGTCAACACCAAAACTGTAGAGTATCTGTTTTCCCTCGTGCCAGACATAGGGTTGCCCTGAACAGGGATCCGGAAGCGTTTTATACAGATTCAATGAATTTAAATTTTCCTGAACACTTTTTTCAGGATCGTACTTCAAATGAAGTTCCGCCGAGATCCGGACCATATCATATAAGGTTTTTAAATGGATGGATTTGAGAATTACTGTCGACAAATTCATGTGAAATCTAGAAAAGAAAATTTTTCCTAACGGATTCTGCACCCACCAGAAGAAGCCTTTTTTTACGTTTTCCGTATCATTTGGTGAAGATTTCCATTTGTAAGGAAGTGTTTTTTCACTTTCGATTATTCTGGAAAAGAAATCAAAGCTATATTTTTTTGTCCTGTTATTCTGCCAGAAAGGGTTTTTACTTTTTTGATGACTGGTAAAGAATCCCTCGACCAACAGCGGTTTCTCTGAACCGTACTCAGAATAATCAATATTCCCGAGCCTGTTAAGAACCAGTTCAAATACTTCTGAAGGGCAGTCAGGCTGGTTCATGATTGAAGCGATAGCGGCCAGAGATATTTTGGTGACAGCTTTTCCGACCAGGTTCATAATTAACGTTTTTCCCCCTTTTATTGTTTTTTTTGAAAATTCCAGATGGTCGATTAATCTTGATGTGGCATTTACCCAGTCACCTTCGATTGCATTCAACAGATTAAAGGATGTATATTGTTTTGCAAGATAGATCCAGGTCAGCAAATTGGGGATGGGTGCTGCAAAATTTATTTTGCCCTTCTCAATAACTATCAGAGTATAGTCCTCAAAATATTCTGTATCAATTACTTTCTGATACCTTGTCATCAGAGGGCTCATGAGCTGCTGCATTTCAAGAACGAATTTTTTTTCTTTCAGGATCATTCTTCCCCAGTCCTTATTTGCAAATTGCGGATAGTTGTCCCATGAAGAACTTTTCTTAAATATCTCCCCCCTCTTTTTTGTGAGATCTTTATTGAATTTGCTCTTCTTTTTGTTCCAGGTATTGTCTTCCCAATCCTTTATGCCCTGAACTGTTGCTGTTTCCGGGTTGTTGAGTTTTTTTTGTGTTTCAAATAATTCATCGGAATCGATATCTACATCAGGAGGTTCAGCAAGTGTCCATAATTTATAAAAACCGTTCTCTCTGGTTACAGGCACCGGAGGGAAAAGATTATTAAGAAAATTCACAACCGAGCTTGTATCATATTCTTTTCCCGCTACAAATCCCGGATCGCTAATATCACTGACGATGTTAAATCCAGCCCATAAAAATAAAATAGCAATTAAAATTAAAATAATCTTTAATAAAAGTTTTTTCATTTTTTTCTCCTTTTACACTACAATAATAAATCAAAATGGACAAAAAGAAGTCTCTAATTTGTAATCAATTGGTAACAAGTTTGTAACCGGCTCCGTGGATTGTGATAATGTAAACGGGGTTTTTGGGGTTATCTTCAATTTTATTCCTAAGTTTTACGATAAAATTATCTATTGTTTTAGGTGAGGGTAAATATTCATCTCCCCACACTTTGTCGATGATCTCATCCCGGGAGATCACTTTTCCGGTGTTCTCCAGAAAGAGGGCGAGTATGTGGTGTTCTTTAGGAGAGAGGGAAAACTCATCACTGCCCCGCTTTATCAGGAAATGGTCCAGCAGGATTTCTGCTGAACCGATCTTCAAAGGAGCCTGCCCCTTTTTGCCGAGTGCTGTCTCTGTCCGTTTCAGGACTGCCCTTATCCTGGCTATCAATTCCTTTGCACTGAAAGGCTTTGTAACATAATCGTCTGCTCCGAGTTCAAACCCGAGAAGTTTGTCGCTCTCCTGTACCCTTGCAGTTAAAATGATAACCGGAATCCTCTGGTCCTCTTTTCGGATCTTCCGGCACAATTCAAATCCGTCTGCACCGGGAAGATTTATGTCAAGGATCAGAAGGTCGGGTTTTTCTTCTATGAATATTTTATAACCGTCCTCACTATTGTCTGTTGATATCACTGCATAGTCGTGAAATGAGAGTGCTGATGAAAGTGCCTCTACGATTGTGCTGTCATCTTCTACGAGAAGTACTTTTTTCATTTTCTTCCAATTATATCATTTAACGGGAGGAAAACCCTGAAACTGGAACCTTTTCCCGGAATACTTTTCACCTCAATACTCCCTTTATGAGCTGCAACTGAGTGTGCAACAAGAAAAAGCCCCAAGCCATTCCCCTCTATTGCCGATACTGTATTATTTCCTGACCGGAAGAATTTTTCAAATATTTTCTGCTGATCTCCGGATGTGATACCTATACCAGCATCTTTAACTTCCAGCATTAAATTTTTATTATCTCTTTTAAGCGTTATTTTAATATTCTTCTCTTCGGGGGAGTATTTTATACTGTTCTGAACCAGGTTGGATATTATAAGGAGAATCCCGTCCGGATCACCTTTGATCTCTGGAAGTCCATTTTCGAGATCTGCCGTGATTCCGGGCATATATTCTGAAAGTTCTTCTGAATTGATCCTTAAATATTCTTCGATTATCTTTTTAACGGAGATATCTTTGAATTTATAAACTTTTTTACCTGCGTCGATCTGAGAGAAATTCAGCATATTGTTGATTGTATCGTTCATCCTTCCGGTCTCAGAAATGATATTTTTAAGAAATTCATCTCTTTTTCTCTTGTCCTCTATCCATCCGGAAAGAATGTTTTCCGAAAGGAGTCTCATGCGGGTCAAAGGTGTTTTTAATGTATGGGAAACCCTGTCGATAAATTCTCCCTTGGAACGGAGAAGTTCCGATTCCCTCATAATATATTTCTGGAACAGGATGGTCCCAAGGATCAGTACGAGAATCAGCGACAGAATGAGGCCGTAATTTATTATGACCTCTCTGTTTGCAAGGGATTGGAACAGGTCCTTGTCATTGGAATATACTTTTATAGAATATCCGTTAAGCACATTGGTGAAAGTAGAACTGAGGAGCAGGAATTCACCGCTTTTCTTCCGGCCGGAAAGATCAAGATTTTCATCATATTCGATCCTGACATCAACATTGCTGTTGAATTCCGCATTTGTAAGGAACTTTGCTGCTATGGTATCGATTATATAGTTTTCACTAATCATAAATCCTATCACTGCCTGGTTACTATTCCGATCGGTTCCCGATCTTTTATAGCTGATCGTTATCATTCGGTTTTCAGGAAAGAACAGGAAAGACTTGATCTCAATTGTGTTATTCGTAGTTCCTCTGTCAATAATATTCCTGACAGTTCTGTAGAACCAGGTCTTCTCATCACTGGGTGTATAAAGTTCACTCAGCTTCATGAAGTTATCTCTTCCTGATGCTCCCGGTAAGTTATTAATGTTTTCAGTATCAGAAAACTTCCAGTCGATAACCCTGTCCAGGGGGGTGATGTTATCAAGTTCCGGGAAGTTTTCTGTTAGAGGGTTTACTTTTTCCTTCCCTTTGTTTTTCTTCCTGAACCTGCTGAGTTGATCAAGGGCCTCATTTTTATACATTTCAAATTGACCGGGGCCGGATTGTGTTTCATGTTCTGCTATTAACTCATACAGTTTCAGATAAAGACCCGCTGCTTCATCCAATAGTCCGAGGTTGATTTCAGTTAATGCTTCCTGCCTTATGATAGTGAGCCGGAAAGGTATATTGTTCTCTATTGTTTCCTTATGTTCAGTTTCAAGTTTTATGTAGTAGGATAATGCCTGATGATATTTCCCGGTCTTAAAATAACATCTTCCTACCGCGTTCATAATATAGGGAGATGCAGGCCTTGATCCGGAAAGGTCGAGACACTTAATATATATTTTTAATGCCCTCATAAGATCTTTGTCATTGAACTCCAGTCTAAGGCCGTTAAGGTAAAGTGTTCTGACAATTGGATCTGTCAGGGCAGGATCTATACTTTTCAACACTACTTTACTTGTTCCTGCTGAAAGGGGGAAAATGAAATCTCTATCTGCATCAATTATGAAAGGATGTTTTATAATTTGATTTGCAACAACCGCAGATTTGACAGATTGAAGTACTGATGAAGGTTCATTGAAGTTTATACCGGAGTTGCCAAATCCCGAATAAACTTTTCTAATAAGGCTTAGTGATTCCCCCTCGATCAGATTTCTCAGGTCTGTTATCTTTTTTTCATATTCTCTTTTCAAGTTAAGTTCTCTTGCTGCTTTCTGCTGGGAAACAAAGTAGAGTCCCAGGATGCTTATAATAATCCCGGGGAGAATCACTCCTGTGAGTATCAGAAATTGTCTCCTCTTTTTCCCCTTATTAATCATTTTGCCCCAAGAATGGATTATAGATGATTGAATTTGTAATATAAAGGTGTGCGGGGGCTGTTTTTCTTGACAGGAACGGTGAAATAAAGTATAAATACCCCGTTAACAAACAAAAAGGTGGTGATTTAATTTGGCTAGTGTTGAAGTAAGACCGGGTGAATCTTTTGACAGCGCTTTTAGAAGGTTTAAAAGAAAAGTACAGACAGAAGCGATCATAAAAGAGATCAAAAAGCATGCAGTTTACCTTAAACCAGGTGAACGAAAAAGACTGAAAATAGCCCAGGCACAGAAAAGAATGCGTAAAAGAATGCGCAGAGAGATATCTGACCTTTAGAAATTGCGGGGCGTGGCTCAGTCTGGTAGAGTATCGGTTTTGGGAACCGAGGGTCGCAGGT
>CAYNUG010000075.1:0-10504 GCA_964400545.1 uncultured Clostridia bacterium
CTTGATCATTATTTCTATCCGGATCCTGAAATTCTTTAGAACTATTTTTATTCTGTGTTTTCCGTTAAACAGAAAGAACATCTGTACAATAACACCTGTTCCCCTGCCGATAACAGTTGCAATTGCTGCCCCTGAAATCCCCAGTTCAGGAAATGGGCCAAAACCGAAGATAAGACATGGATCAAGAATTATATTGATGAAATTTGAAATCCACAATATCCTCATAGAGAGCGCCGCATCACCGGCCCCCCTGAAGATTGCATTTATTATGAAGAGGAGCATAATAACGATGTTAAATCCGATAATTGTTTGTGGATATTTATATCCTATCTCGATCATCGATCTTGAAGCTCCCATAACCTCAAGGAGATCAGGTGCAAAATATATACCTGCCAGAGCTATCGGTATTGAGAGAACAATACCAAGAGAGATAGATTGTGCTGCTGTAACTGAAGCATCCGTTATCTTACCTTCACCTACTCTTCTGGCGATAAGAGCAGTTGTACCCATCCCAAGCCCAAGAGAGATTGCATAAAGGATGGTCATTACGGACTCTGTGATGCCGACTGTTGCAACAGCTTCGGATCCGAGTTTCGAAACGAAGAAAATATCAACAACGGCAAATACGGATTCCATCGCCATTTCAAGTACCATTGGAACTGCAAGGAGAAATATTGCCCTGCCCAGTTTACCTTTCGTAAAATCCTGTTCAGTTCCTTTAACCGACTCGAGTATATCTTTCAGGATATTCTTTATCTTATTGTTCATGCAAAAATGAGTTTATAAATTTACTTTATTCAAGTCAATAGTACTGTTCGAAAGATCGTTCGACAGCATATACTTTCCCGGTTGATTTTTTTTTATATCTTCACTAATATAATTTTTGAAGAGGAAAATATTATGCCAACAAAAAAAGATCATATTATGATTCTGTTTCTGATATTTATAGTTTCAGGTTTTCAATTATTAATATTCGGAGAGAAAATTTCTCCTTATCCTATTACAGTAGAAAAAATATTCGGGGAAAAGATATATAAATCAAAATCCTTCGGCCCTTTCAAATGGGATGAAACCGGGCACTCATTCACATTACTGAAGGCATCAGCAAAAGAAAAAAAAATATTCGAATTATTCAGATACGATCCGGTTAAGAAAAAATTCAAGAAGCTTATAGACAGAAAAGACCTGATTCTACCCGGAGAAAAAAAAGAAACGCTGATCATTGAGGACTATTCAATTTCTCCCGATGGAAAAATGGTGCTTATATTTACAAAATCAGAATATGTCTGGAGAACAAAAACAAAAGGGAATTACTGGATATTCTATCTGAACTCAAAAAAACTCTTCAGAATTGGGGAGAAAAGATCAGAATCCTCAATGATGTTCGCAAAATTTTCTCCTGACAGTTCAAGGGTTGCTTATGTCAGTGACAGAAATATCTATATCGAGAATATTTCAACAAGTGATTCTATACAGTTGACATCAAGCGGTTCAGATACGATCATTAACGGGACCTTTGACTGGGTATACGAAGAAGAATTTCACATGAAAGACGGTTTCCGATGGAGCCCTGATGGAAAATATATTGCTTTCTGGCAATTTGATATATCCGGAGTAAGAAATTTTCACATTATAGATTATATATCTGAGCTATATTCAATAGTGATACCGATCCAGTATCCGAAAGCCGGAGAAACTAATTCTTCCTGCAGAATAGGAACTATTAAAGTGACTGGAGGGACGATAAACTGGATAGATTTCAAAAACGATCCGAGGATGCATTATCTGGCAAGAATGGAATGGACAGACAGATCAGATCAATTGATTATTCAAAGGCTAAATCGCTCTCAGAATAAGGACGTCGTCTGGATATTCAATATCAAATCAGGTATATCACAAAAACTCTTCACCGAAACTGATAAAGCATGGCTGGAGGTTGTTGATAAGTTCTATTGGATAAAAAAAGGTAAATTTTTATTATGGCCAAGTGAAAGGGATGGTTGGAGGCATCTCTATAAAATATCGAGAGATGGAAAAAGTACTCGATTGATAACATCGGGAAAATTCGATGTCATATCTGTCCTGGGTATTGATCACAGGAATGATATTATCTATTTCTCCGCTTCCCCAAAAGATCCTTCCCAATCCTACCTTTATTCAGTTTCATTATCTGCCAAACCGGTAATTAAGAGAATAACACCTTACACTCAGCCCGGTACGCACAGATACAAATTTTCAGAAGATTCAATTAATGCAATTCATTATTATTCCAACTTCAACACTCCTGATACAATTGACCTAATAAAACTTCCTGACCATAAAAGGGAACTCCTTCTCGAAGATAATTCGGATCTTTTGAACAAATTAAAAACATTATCATTTACTGATGGAGAGTTCTACAAATTGAGAATAGGAAATAATACAGAACTGGACTGCTGGATGATCAAACCTCCAGATTTTAGTGAAAATAAAAAATATCCTGTTATCTTTAATGTATACGGTGAACCATGGGGCCAGACCGTTCGTGATACATGGAAAGGAGACACCTACATGTGGCACAGGATGCTAGCTCAAAATGGGTATATCATAATGAGTATTGACAACCGGGGAACTCCCGCCCCGAGAGGGAGGGATTTCAGGAAAACAGTCTATAAAAAACTTGGAATAATGACATCGAATGATCAGGCTAAAGGAGTCAAAGCAGCATTGAAAAAATTCAGATTCCTGGATAAAAAAAGGGTTGGTGTATGGGGATGGAGCGGAGGAGGTTCTATGACACTGAACCTTCTGTTCCAATACCCTGAAATCTACAAATCAGGGATATCTGTCGCACCCGTTACGGATATGCGATACTATGATTCTGTTTATCAGGAAAGATATATGGGACTTCCTTCAGAAAATAAGAAAGGATATCATGATGGATCTCCAATAACTCATGCCAAAAATTTAAAAGGTAAACTTTTGCTTATCCATGGAACAGGTGATGACAATGTCCATTACCAGAATACGGAAGCATTAATAAATAAACTTATTGAGTATAAAAAGCAGTTCTCATTTATGGCATATCCCAACAGAAGACATAGTATCCGAAAGGGAAAGAATACAAGAGTTCATTTATTTACACTTATGACTTTATTTTTTGCAAATAATCTTGCTCCTTGATCAATTCGGATCATTTTGGAAGATCGATCTTGTATTTAATGAGTGAAGATTCTCCTTCTTCATCTTCTACGAACATCACTATAGAGTCTTTAAAAAATGAGATTGGAGATACGATCTTTGATCCCTCTTCCACATTGATCTCACTATGATAAAGGAATTTTCCTTCCGGAGAAAAAATATCTATCTCCTGCCCACCCTGATTTTCAAGATCAGCAACAAAGACATATATCAATCCTTTCTCACTGACCATGATCCTGCTGAAATAAGTTGCTACATCTGGCATCCCTTTGATCATTTGATTGATCATATTTTTTGGTATCATTCCGCCATTGAGATTTATATTTTCAAATCTTTTTCTTTTGAATTCTTTTGAGATCGGTTTTCTTTTTCTTCCTTCAATGGAAAATGAAGAAAGCACTTTTCCGCTATGGTCAATTTTTTCAAATAAATATTTATCACTTTTTCCAAAAAGAATATTTTTACCCTGTAAAGCGAGAACAACACCAGGAGTTGTTTGTGAGTCTTTAATGATCAGTCTCATCCCCCCCTCTTCTGCAATTAAAACATTCTCAGGCGATATCTCTATCAGATCAGTACTCTTCCTGGTTTTCATATCATAAATGCTTATTTGCTCGGGCTTTTTACCAATTCCCTCTCTATCACTTCTGACCCAGATAAATTTGTTATTATCAAGATAATATCTTGGGAAAACAAAACTGCCTGTGTTCACCGACCTTTTGAACCTGCCATCCTGTCCGAAGTAATGAAAGATACCTCCTCGCGATGGTACAATAATATCTTCGCCTACAATGAAAAAATTGAAAGCCATCCTGAATTCTCCTGGACCTTCCCCTCTTTTTCCTATTGTTGTAATGAATTTACCATCCTTATCAAACTTGAAGATCTTTCCATGCTTGATCTCCATCATATAAATATTCCCATCTTTATCCGTTTTTATTTGTCCGATTTTGATAAGCAGTTCCTGACCTCCCTCAGTTACAGACCACATCATTTCCAGATTAAAGTTCCAATTCCCCTTCAAAGGTTTATCCTGGTTAACAATGCTTCCTGCAAATAGAGAAAAAGAAAACAGCAACATAGAAATGAAATAAAATTTTTTCATATTACCCTCCGAATTGATCAATTTTATAGACGACATTAATACTAATTTAGTTTCAAATCAATTATAATTCATTTATTGTCTGATTGTCTATTGAAACTTGCTGTAATGATTATTATACTTTTTTAGATCAAAAATGAAGAACACAAAAGTTGTTCCCGGAATAGATGTATTTCTAAGAGGGGATCTCTCCCATTTGAAAAATAGAAAGATCGCAGTCGTATCAAATTATTCATCATTAAATTCAGATATCGTTCCTACGATCGAACTTCTTCATGAAAAAAAGGAATTGAATATCACATCACTTTATGCTCCCGAACATGGTTTGTGGGGGAAATTCCAGGCAGGAGAGGATGTGCCGTCATACATAGATGAGAATACAGGACTTCCCGTGTTCAGTCTTTATGATCAATCCAGGGAAAAAGAGATCCCTCTTTCTGATAATATGGATGAAAGAATGAGAAGTTTTGATATAAGTGATTCTGGAAAAATTATAAATCAGAAAGAACTTCAGAATATTGATACTATAATATTCGATCTTCAGGACATTGGGACTAGGATATATACATATATCTCCACACTTGGATATCTAATGCAAGCAGTTTCTGGA
Organism: uncultured Clostridia bacterium; assembly: GCA_964400545.1. Classification (GTDB taxonomy): domain Bacteria; phylum Acidobacteriota; class Aminicenantia; order UBA2199; family UBA2199; genus UBA647. The sequence goes on from CAYNUG010000075.1 coordinate 4,893, forward strand.
ACTGATATAGAACTTATTATTCTTGACCGGCCAAATCCGATAACAGGAACACATATTGAGGGACCTGTCCTTGAATATCCCGGGTATTCATCTTTTATCGGATTTTATTCAATACCTGTACGTCACGGACTGACTATGGGTGAACTTGCCTTGTTGTTTAATGATCAAATATATTCCAATAGTGTCAAAATTACTATAATCAAGGCAAAAAACTGGAAAAGAAATATATGGTTTGATCAATCAGGATTAACTTGGATAAACCCTTCCCCAAATATCCCCACATTAAATTCTGCGACTGTTTACCCAGGTATGGTCTTTCTGGAAGGAACAAATATTTCAGAGGGAAGAGGAACCACAATCCCATTTGAAATATTTGGTGCACCATGGATAAACGGGAAAATGGTCTCATATGAGTTGGCGAAAAAAAAAATTAAAGGAGTCGAGTTCAGGGAAACTTTCTTTACTCCGGCATTTTCCAAATATTCGGGGGAAAGTTGTTCCGGTATTAGACTTTTCGTTACGGACAGAAATAATTATTCTCCTTTTATTACGATATTGCACATATTAAAAACAACTAAAGAGATCTATCCGGATAAAATGTTGATTTACAAGAAATATTTTAATATGACTGCAGGAAACTCCTGGCTCCATGATAAGATCTTATCGGGATCAAACATTGAGGATATAGTTGATCTTTATCAAAAAAGATTGTCGGAATTTGGTAAGAACAGGGAAAAATATTTTCTTTATGATTAACAATCTGTTCCTATCCCGGTATTAATTTATTGAATTTATTTTCAGTTTAAAATAAAATTGATCAGGAGGGAAAATGAAAAAATTATTATCTTCATTCGTAATCGGAATTATTGCAGGTGGGGCTATCTTATTCTTCGTTAATCAGAAATGGCCCTTAAACGATCTGTTTAACAAAAAAACAGGATCAGATACTAATATTGAATTAATTGGAAATTCAAAATTCTCATCTGTCACATCCAAACTTGAAAAGGGAGGAGACCTGTATTTTTATTTAAATACTTCAAAAATATTAAAATCTATAGGAAACTCTCTTAAAACACTTAAGGAAACAATAAATTCATCAGAAAACATTCCTGAATTAAAGAAAAAAGATTCAGATAAATGGTTTTCTTTCTTTTCAGGTATTCTTAATGAGAGCGGTCTGATGGAGATCTCAGCAATAGGTGTCAGTTCAAAAGAATATGAGGAGGGAATAACAAGGTCTAAATTCATTGTTCAGCATGATAAGGGGAAAGGAAACGGAATGATATGGAATTCTGTCAGTCAATCTCCCGGTGATCTCAGAATGATCGATATTCTTCCTAAAAATACAGTTCTATCTTCATTTTCAGATTTTCAATATTTTAAAGTATGGAGTTGGATAAAAAGTATTGCAGAAAGATCGGGAGATGATAAGATCAGATTTAGCTTTGCTTCAATGGAAAAGGAACTTAACAATATTGGTGTTGACCTTTCAGAACTGCTTAGATCCATAAATGGAAATTCAGGAATTATTTTAACTTTTGATGAAAACAGCAAAAAGAAATTCAAAGTTGCGGGGAAGGAGATCGAATTTCCTGATCCTGCATTGGCTCTCGTTATTGAGACTGAGAATGATTCAATATTTAAACTCCTTGCATCAAAGATCCCGGGAGTAAAAATAGAGGAAAAAGAAAAGAAGAAGATCATAAAGATCAAAGCTCCGGTTATGCCATTTTCTTTTTCTCCTCAGATAATTCAGACCGGTAAAATGCTCATTATTGCTTCCAATTCCACTATTGGAGACCAGATCCTTAAAAGTAACAAGAAAAAAGGGCTGAGAAATAGAGAAGAGTTTATTAAACTTTCAAAGGAAATGCCTTTATCAGGCAACGGATTCACTTTTATCAGCTCTTCACTATTCAAAGAGATAACAAAGATAAGGAATAAAGTTGACCCTACTGTCAATGGATCTCAAAATAAAGGAGCTGAACTTCTAAAAAAATTAGGACTCACGTTTGATAATCTGTCCATGTTCAGGGTAACTTCACAAACAGCAGAAGGCTATGCAATAACAACAAATACGACTATCAGAACCGAATTATTAATGATGATCCCGGTTGCTGCAGTCGGAGGGATTATTGCTGCAGTAATAATTCCACAGATAATAAAAAAGAAGCCACAAAGAGCTATCCCAAAAGAACGATCATCGAACCAGCCATCCCAAGGATTGTGGCCATAAATCTTCTGAAAGTGAATTTTTCTTTCAGAAACAATGAGGCAAATATAACAATAAATATTGTATTCGTTTGATTTAGAATTGCGGCTGAACTTACACTTGTCAGTTTAAAAGCACCTACCCATAAGATCAACGCAAAAAAACTGCCAAGAATAGTTGCCGGGAATGCATATTTCCAGTTATTCTGATTCTTAAGTGAAGTGAATAATTCTTTCCGATCTTTATTGAAATACATAAGAATTCCCAATGCTAAAGCTCCGGCAACCAATCTGATCTCAGTAACCCATAATACCGAAGTTTTATCGAGAACTGGTTTCATTATTGTTACACTGACACCCATAAGTATCATTGCAAAGGCTCCATATGTAAAACCTCTTAGCAGATCCCGTGAACTTCTCTCTTGTTCCTTTAGTTTTAAAGTAGCAACAAGAATTGCAAAAATAACGAGAAATCCTCCGGTAATCTCTATGAAAGTTATCGGGGTCATCAGAAAAATAAATGAAAGAATTATAATAACAGGACTGTAAAGACAATCAACGATGGCTGTTAACCCTGCCCCAAGCAGATTAAGAGATTTAAAGAAAAAAGTGTCGGAGAGGGCGATCCCCAGTATCCCGCTTATTATCAGTATGATATAGTCATTAAAAAGAAGCTCAGGAGGGAGGAGTTTGATCCCTCCGAAAATGAGAACGGGGATCATCAGAATACTGGATATTGAGCTTTTATAAAAATTCAAACTCAGCGGTTTCAGATCTTCACCAGATTTTTTAAACAATATTACTGCAAAAGCCCAAAGCAATGCACATAAAAAAGCAAAAGCTTTCCCTAATAGATCAGTTGAGATCATTCCGTTGATTATTTCCATACTGGTTTAAGTATTTCTGCAATCTTTTCAAGATTATCCAGATCGATTTGGGAAAAATCATTATATTCTTCACTGTCAATATCAAGAACAGCTTTCAATTCTCCATTACTATTGAAAACAGGTAAAACGATCTCTGAATTTGACCTTGAATCACAGGCCACATGACCTGGATATTCATTTACATTTTGAACAATTATGTTTTTTTTCATGTTAGCACAATCAGCACAAACACCTTTATCAAGGTTCAATCTGGCACAGGCTGGAGGTCCCTGAAATGGTCCCAATGATAAATGATCTTCTTCAACAAAATAGAATCCGACCCAGAAATATCCATTGAAACTCTCCTTAAGGATCGCAACTGTATTGGCAAGGGTCGCTATCAGGCTATGGCTATCTTTTACCTTTTTTTTGATCTTACCAATTGCCCATCTGTATCTTTCATTTAAGTTCATATTATCTTTCTTTAAAATACTTAATCCAGTATAACATAATTTATTTGCGATGGAACAGGAGCAAAGGAGTCTCACCTGTCATAAGCATATTTTTTGACACTATTCCAGTCTCCAATTAGTAATTATTATCATGAAAATAAAAATCCTAATACTGTTGAGATTTGGGATAATTTCCATTAGAATCTTATCAAGATGAATATTAAAATCCTATCGACAATTATCCTGATATTCATATTGGCAAGTCCTGTCCGCTCAATAAATACTGATCAATATCCCCCGGGCATAAAATGGAGATATATTGATTCAGATAGTTTCAGGATCGTATTCCCCGCTGAGATCACAGAGGAAGGTCAGAGAGTAGCAAATCTTCTGGAATATATCTATCCTAAAATTGCAGTAGATAAAAAGATCAGAAAGAGATTCACTCTGTTCCTGCCAAATTGTGGGATATTTTCAAATGGATACATTCAACTTGCTCCCCAGAAAGGTGAATTCTTTTCTACACCTCCACAATCGGATTTTCTTGGAAATACAGAGTGGTATTCGGCTCTAACCCTCCATGAAGGTAAACATATTGATCAATACAACAGACTTAATTCAGGATTCACGAGATTCGGAAGTTTTATTTTTGGTGATCTTGGCAGATCATTGTTATCCTTTCTATCTGTACCTATCTGGTTTTTTGAAGGAGAAGCAGTCAATACAGAGACCTTATTCTCATCTGGCGGAAGAGGGAGACTTCCATCTTTCTCAATGAGCACAAGAGCAATCCTCCTTGCTGATAAACAATACGGATATATAAAATCATATCTTTCATCTTATAAAGATTATATTCCGGATATCTACAGGCTTGGATTCTTTCTTACTTCTTATCTAAAAAATAATTACGGTAATGAAAGTATAGAAAGAATATTGAAGTACTCATCTGATTATTCATTTTATCCCCTCATTTTTTCAAGGGCCGTAAAAAAGGAAACAGGAATGACCATGCTGCAATTGTATAAAAAAGTTTTTGATGATCTTTCTTGCAAGTGGAAAGATATTGACAAAAATCTATATCTGACAGACTTCAAAAAAATAAATTCATCAGAAAAAGATGGCTGGACTCTCTATACTGCACCAGGATTTCTTGAAAATGGGGATATCATTGCACAAAAATTCGGAATGGGAACAGTGCTCTCAGTTATTAAGATCGATCAGAATGGAAATGAAGAAAATATAGCGGGAATAAATACTATTGGTCATATCAATAATGCTTTGTCTGTTTTCAGAAACCGGTTAGTCTGGGCGGAACCTGTAAATGATCTGAGGTGGGGAAAGAAAAGTAATTCGGAGATAGTAACTTACAATATCTCAAGCAGGAAGAAAAAAAGATTGACTAAAGGAACACGCTATTTTTCTCCTTCATTTTCGAACGATGGAAATTTTATTGCAACAATCCATTTTTCAGCCAAAAGAAAAACATCCCTGGCAATCCTCAATTCAAATAACGGAACTTTAATAAACGAGTATGATTCTCCAGATAATTCTTTTTTGCTTACTCCCTCCTGGTCACCCGATGGACACAGGATAGTCCTTGTAAGATCAAAGGGAGGGAAAGAAACGCTCTCTCTCTTTAATATAGCCAGTAAAACTTTCATGGATATATTACCACTTTCAAAGAATTCTTATTCTACACCTGTATTTTTTGATAAGTTCATTATATACAGTTCTCCATATTCCGGGATTGACAATATTTATGCAATTGAGATAAGCACAGGAAAACAATATATGATCACTTCCAGCAGACTGGGAGCGTTTTTCCCGGCGATCTCGCCGGACAATAGATCTTTGATATATTCCAATTATGATCTTAGCGGAATGGACATTGTATCTTCCTCTTTAGACCCCGGGAAATGGGTTCCCTTTGATGAAATCGCTGTTAATAGAATGGAATACTTCAAAAAAAATGACGGCTCTTTCAATAATATAGATCTGACAGACGTTAAAAAAATCCCATCAAAAAAGTTTAAGACTGAAAAATATTCTCCCTTAAAGAAACTGATCAACTTTCACAGCATGG
>CAYNUG010000076.1:0-10445 GCA_964400545.1 uncultured Clostridia bacterium
TTAATTAAATCTTAACTATATGAAAAAATAAAGTCAAACTCTGACAATTGATATTTTTTTTTTAATTATTCCTATAATTTTTATAAAATGAGCAAATCTTCTCCGGACCCTGAATCTTTTATTTAGAACTTTTTTTCAGTGTTAACTTAAAATGAACTGCTCTGTAAATCTGATTATTTGTTTCATCTAATTCCGCAATTTTCTTATTAGGATCAAGGGGAATCCCCTTTAACTGTTCATGTAAAGCTAAGTTTTCTTTTTTATAATTTTGATAATTATATAGAATAGGATAAGAACACCGAAATATATTGAGAAAGATTTACCATGCAATACTCTCCCTGAATAAATATATCCTTTATACATCAGAATTATTCCGAAGATGATAAGAGCGTTAAAAATAGAATCATTTTCTTTAAATAAAACTTTCAGTCTGTTAAATTTATTCTCGGGTTTAATATAATCTCGAAATCCCGGAAAAATGGAATTCACTTTTTCACAATATTTTGAATACTCAATTCCATATTTTTCTTTTAAAAATTCTTCTTCTGAAAGAATAATAAAATAGTATTGCACAATCAGGAGAATATCAAAGATCAATAAAGCATATAAATTAGAATAAACAATCAGAAGTCCTGTATAGATCAGTAGATTCCCTATATATAAAGGATTCCTTACAACTGAATATATTCCTGATACATTAAGGCTCTCCGCTCTCAGGAAATTTTCTCTCCCGGATGTTCCATGAAAAGAAAAACCTACCGAAATAAGTCGTATGACCTCCCCTAAGAACATAACGATAAGTCCTGCAACTGTAAGTAAATTATCAGACGAAAGCTTTATGTAAGGCTTGAAAAAGACAAACACGATAATTATAAGCGGAATTGGAGTAAAAGATCTGTATTTAAAGAGAAAGTTCCCAAATCGTAGTTTCCATTTCATCATAGTTTAATTGTAACTTTAACTTTTGTCATTTTCAATTTTTTGCAGCTTTTAATATCCTTTTAAAATATTTCAGATCTCCATTTTTTGCAGGTGTAAAACATATACGCTTGACATTTTCAGGTATCAATTTTATAAATTCCTCCATTTCTCCAACCGGAATCAATTCACGTTTATTCCAATCGTATGTTTCCATTTTAACAACAAGCCTGTCACCGGCTAACATAACAGCATTTTCGATCCCTTTTTTGAAAAGTTTTTTAATCCTGTGTATCCCGTATTTAAGTTCTCTTTTCATCTGCCTGTGATACATCATCAAATATATATAATCCACATCAGAATCAACTATTTCCTTAAGGTCCTGTGAATGCCATTCATTACTTTTTCTGGCAAATAGGGAAGCCTCATAAAAAACATTTATACCTATCTTTATATCAGGATTTATTGCCCGGCATTCCTTTATGATCTTATTTCGCAGAGCAGCAATAACTTTTTTTTTTATTTTTATCCATTTGAGATTGTACGGACTTCCTGAATCCATCATCAATTTTTCTCTGGCAGGAACTCCTGAAATATCCGAAAATGTTTTCATCCCCTTTAAAGAGAATCCTTCATTGCTTTTTATTGAAAGATCATCCTGAATAAGTATACCTTCCACTCCAAGTTTTGTGAGATCTCTAAAAACCTTAGATATTTTATTTCTAATTTCCGGATCAAATATATCAAGTTTTTTGATCTTTTTTCTTTTATGATCTATATATTCCGTGTCATAAAGATCTGAATTATCAAGCCAGGAATAATTTCTTGTTATAAGCCAGCCCCATAAACTGAATTTTCTTTTATTGTTCTTTTTAACTATTCTGCTGAACCCGGGATATGCAACCCTGAATTGTCCGTTTTCGAAAAGTAGTCCTCCTTCCTTTTTGTTATTCAGAAAGGATCTTACTATAATTTTCCCAAAACCTGCACTCCATAATTCATTAAAATCCGGATTATATTTTTCTTTTACTTCATGATACTGTAATTCAATTTCTCTTTGGAACAAAGCAGCCGGGAACAAAAAAAGCATCAAATTAAATACTAAGATTCCATTTCTCAGATTCATATTTTTTTTCCAGTTTCCTGATCTCAAGCATATCATTCCCGGAATATTCATATTTTATAAGATTTTTACCCAGAAAATTTTCAAAAGAAGCAAGAAAGTTCTTCACTAACATATCCCTTCCGACATCTGATTCATCACCGATTGTGGTCATATTTTCTCTAATGACCTCCTCACTGAATCCAGTTCCCGCTGAATATAAAGTGTAATCCATTGTTAGAGGGATTGACCCATGTTGGAGCAATGCGACTTTATCTCTTTTCTGTGCAGATCCAACTATCTTTTTTCCACGTGCCTCAATCTCATTAGGAGTCGGGAATGAAAAACATGGATTACTGCTCTTTGAAAGAAGACCGGGATTCCCTTCTGAAAGTTTTACTTTAATGCCGGACCTTGTCAGTGTATTTACTATTACATCGGCAATAAGAGAATAGGATCTATACAGATTATTATGTTCGAAAAACTTTTCCTCCGAAGATATAACTGAATATGTTATTTCATTATTATGAAGAACAGTTTTACCCCCGGTTATCCTTCTGACAAATCCGAATTTATTCTTCCTGATATAATCAAGATCAACCGCTTTTGAAACCTTCTGTGAAACTCCAATAGAAAAAGAGGGCCTATCCCATGAATAAACTCTGAAAAAACCTACCTTGTCTTTGTGACATTCATTAAAGAGATATTCATCGATCGCCATATTCAGATATGGAGAATACGGTAATTTATCCTCTATGAAATACCAATCAGACATCTTATTAACCTGAAGTCCTCATCACTTAGAGATCAGTAGATCAAATAAGTCAATAGAATTGATTTAATCTTTCTTTTCACTCTTTGAAGAATGCTTTGAGTTATCGGGTTTTTTTCCTGATTCTTCTGCTCGTACCGACATATCAATATTTCCCTTGAACTTTGCACCTTCAGCAAGAACTACTTTCTCAGAAATAATATCACCGTTCAAAACACCACCGGGAACGATCTCAACTTTGACCTGTCCATGAACATTACCGTTAACTTCACCTTTGATAATGATTTCCCTTGCTGTAATATCCGCTTTAACTTTACCAGATCTTCCGATGATAACATTATGCTTCATCTTTATTGTACCTTCCACAATACCTTCGATCTGTATTTCCTCATCAGAAGATATATTACCTTTCAATTTCATTGAACGTCCGATCAACGATTTACTTTCATTTACACTTATTTCCTGTTCCCCTTCATATTTATTTACATCCGATTCTTTCTTAAACATGTCTTTCTCCTGATTCGAGAAAAGAGCGGGCAACGGGGATCGAACCCGCAACATTCAGCTTGGGAAGCTGATACTCTACCATTGAGCTATGCCCGCGCTTCAAATTATTTTTTTTTCTCTTTAGATTTCTTTGATTTCGGTTCAAAGTTATAATCAACAAATTCAATAATCGCCATTTCCGCGCCATCACCTTTTCTGAAATCTGTCTTGATTATTCTTGTATAACCGCCATTTCTATCCATAAAACGAGGAGCAACCTCATTAAAAAGAGTATGTGTTGTTTCTCTTTTGTATAAATATGATAGTGCTCTTCTCTTATTTGCGAGGGTCCCTGTTTTTCCAAGAGTTATCATTTTCTCTACTATCGGCCTTACAGCTTTTGCTTTTGTAATTGTAGTCTCGATTCTATTGTTTTCGATCAGACTTGCTGTAAGGTTCCTCAGGAGTGATTTTCTCTGCGAAGGATTTCGCCCTAACTTATAACCGCCTTTTAAATGCCTCATAATTACTCCTTACTTTCCTCAACTTCTTCACCTTTTAATTTTTCGATCTTTTCAGCCAGATCATTTTTTAATAGATCAGGTAATTTCTGGCCGAGTGCTAAATCAGATTCAACAAGTTTTGATATGATCTCCTCAAGAGATTTTTTTCCGAAATTCTTGGAGTTCAATAATTCATGTTCGGTCTTTTCTATCAATTCAAATATATAATCAACACCGAGACGTTTAAGACATTTCAATGCCCTGACCGACAACCCCATTGTTTCAACGCTTTTCTCTAAAAAGTCAGCTTTCCCTTCGATACCACCATTCGAATCCTGCTCATCTTCAAATAAGATCTTATCTTTCTCTTTATATCCCAGGAAGATGGTCAGATGATCTCTAAGAATTTTTCCTGCTGTTGAAATCGTATCTTCCGGTGCAACACTTCCGTTTGTCCAAATCTCAAAAATCAACTTTTCATAATCCGTTCTATTTCCCACTCTCGCAGGGGTTACCTCATACTTTACTCTATTAATGGGGTTAAAATTTGCATCAACTGGAATGAAATCAACAGGAAGCGTTTCATCAAAATTATTCTCTGCTAGTTTAAATCCTAACCCTTTTTTTATAATAATCTCTGCATTGATAGATCCTTCATCCTCAAGATATGCAATATGAATTTTTTCATCAAGTATTTTCACATCGCCATCTGCTTCAATATCTCCGGCAAGTACTTCTCCGGCACCTGATTTATTGATCCTTAAGATCTTAGGTTCTTCTGAATCAAGTTTGAATGGGATATTCTTTATATTAAGGATAATATTTAAAACATCTTCATATACTCCGGGGATCACAGAAAATTCATGAAGAACCCCGTCTATACGAACAGCTGTTACCGCAATACCTTCTATCAGAGAGAGCAACACTCTCCGTAGAGCAATACCTATAGTACTACCATAACCTCTCTCGAAAGGTTCTGCAACAAATCTTGCATAATTTGCTGTAACCTCTTCAACCACCAGCCTTTTAGGTCTCTGATAATTTAGATTCATATTCTCTCTCTCCCTTTATTTAGAATAGAGCTCTACGATCAAATGTTCTTCAACATCAACAGACACATCATCTCTTGTCGGGATACTATTGACCTTGCCTTTAAATTTATCTTCATCCACGATAAGCCATTCCGGAACTTCAACAAGTCCCTTCGCATTCTTTATCCCTTCAGTTATTTTCTCGTTTTTCAATGATTTTTCTTTAAGTGTGATCTCATCCTCGACTTTAACACTGTAAGAGGGGATAGATACTTTTCTGCCATTTATTGTATAGTGACCATGCTTGATCATCTGTCTGGCCTGAACGCGGGAAGCGGCAAGATTCATTCTGTAAACAATATTATCAAATCTAAGCTCCAAGTCCCTTAAAAGATTATCTCCTGTAACACCTTTGCTCTTCGATGCCCTGTCAAAAAAAAGTCTGAACTGCTTCTCTCCTAATCCATAAAATCTTTTTACTTTCTGCTTTTCACGTAACTGAATTTTATAATTAGATTTTTTAAATGCCCTTCTCTTCCCCATTGATCCCGGAGGTTGATTTCTTCTTTCAAGAGCACATTTATCCGTCAAACATCTTCTTCCCTTTAAAAATAATTTTGTCCCTTCAGTTCTGCACAATCTGCAAACCGGACCTGTATACTTTCCCAATTTCTTCCTCCTTAAACCCTTCTCTTCTTCCTAGGTCTGCAACCATTGTGCGGAATCGGAGTAACATCTTTTATTGTTTTCACCTTAAATTTAGAAGTCCCAACTGAACGGATGGCACTTTCACGGCCTGCGCCAGGTCCTTTGACCCTAATATCAAGCGTATTTATCCCAAAATTTTCTGCTTCTTTTAATACTTTTTCTGCAGCCAATTGAGCCGCAAATGGAGTTGATTTCCTTGACCCTTTGAAACCTACGACCCCGCCTGCACACCATGTAAGAACATTGCCGTTAGGATCAGTTATTGCGATAACAGTATTATTGAAAGTAGAATTAATGGTCATAATTCCATGCGGAACTATCTTTTTCTCTTTCTTCTTTCCTTTAGATTTGGTCTTTTTGTTAGCCATTTTCTCTCTCCATTATTTTCTTTTTTTGATCATTGATCCTTTTGGACCTTTTCGTGTTCTTGCATTCGTTTTTGTCCTTTGCCCCCGCACAGGAAGTCCGGCTTTATGTCTTCTGCCCCGGTGACTATTAATATCCATCAGTCTCTTAATATCCTGATTGACAGATTTCCTAAGATCACCTTCTACAATGACCTCCGCTTCAATATGCTTCCTGATTCGGGTCACTTCCTCAGCGTTAAGATCTTTTACTTTTTTATTTAGATCAACCTTCACTTTTTCAAGAATTTCACGGGATTTTGTTCTCCCGATTCCGTAAATATATGTCAGCCCTATCTCAATCCTTTTCTGGTTAGGTAAGTTGACGCCTGATATTCTTGCCAATTTTTCCTCCTTTAACCTTGCCTCTGTTTATGTTTGGGATCTACACAAATTACTCTTACAACACCTTTTCTTCTAATAATTCTGCACTTATTACAAATTTTCTTTACTGATGCTCTTACTTTCATTTCTTTCTCCTACTTGAACCTATATATAATTCTTCCGCGATTTATATCATATGGAGACATTTCCAGCAAGATCTTATCACTGGGTAGAATCCTTATATTGTTCTTTCTCATTTTTCCCGAGGGATGCGCATAGATCCTATGATGACTTTGATCAAGCTCAACTAAAAAAGTCGCATTAGGAAGTACTTCAAGCACCTTACCCCTCACTTCAATAACATTTTTATCTTTTGCTGCCATATTATATCCTTGTTAGAATTTCAGGACCATTATCTGAAATCGCAATAGTATGTTCATAATGAGTTGATAAACTTCCGTCAACCGTTACCACGGTCCAGTTATCCCCCAGTGTCTTAACCTTAAAACTACCATTTGTAATCATCGGTTCAATTGCTATTGTCATATTTCTTTTCAACTTCTTCCCCTTGATTCCATCGTTATAATTTATTATCTGAGGGTCTTCATGCAAATTTCTCCCGATTCCATGTCCTGTAAGATCTCTGACAATTTCAAATCCCTTCGCTCTGACAAATTTGTCGATCGTATTTGAGATATCAGAAACGCGATTTCCCTTAACAGCAGCATCTATCCCCTTATAAAGGGCTTTTTCACATGTTTCCATCAAATGTTTTGTATCATCACTTACCTTTCCCACAGCATAAGTATAAGCTCCGTCACCATAGAAACCATTAAATATCGTTCCAACATCAACACCGATTATATCCCCCTCTTTAAGAATAACTTCCTTCGATGGGATACCATGAACAACCTGATCATTCACAGAAGTACAAAGTGTTGCAGGAAATCTTCTATCCCCCCAACCATATCCTTTAAATCCGGGAACAGCCTTCAATCCGATGATCCTCTCTTCAGCAAATTTATCCAATTCAAAAGTGGAAACACCAGGGCGAATCAGATCTTTGATTTCCGAGAGAACAATGGCAACGATCCTGTTTGCCTCCCTCATGATCTTCAACTCACTGTCAGTTTTTAGAATTATCACCCAACCAACTCCCTTATTGTTTCCCAAACTTTTTCGATATCTTCTGAAGCATCAATATCATGCAAAGAACCTTTCCCTTTGTAATAATCAATGACAGGCATTGTTTCTTCTCTGTAAATAATTATCCTCTTTTTAATAATATCTTCTGTATCATCATGCCTTCTTGAAAGAGTGCCGCCACACCTGTCACAAACATTTTCTTTTTCCGGGGCACTGGTTAAAGTATTAAATATCTTCCCGCAATTTTCACATGAAAGACGTGATAATATCCTCTTTACAATCAGTTCCTCATTAACTCTGAGGAATATCGCAAGTTCCTCATCTGCCGGCACTGAAACCAAGCCCTTGACCTGATTCAATGTTCGGGGAAACCCGTCAAGGATATATCCACTCCCAATATCATCTGCAGATACTCTGTTCTTTACCATTTCAACAATCATCTCATCAGGAACAAGGAGCCCTTTTGAACTGTACTCTTCTATCTTTTTCCCGATAATACTTTTTTTGTGCATTTCAGCTCTTATCAGATCGCCGGTTGATATTTTCTTGTAAGAAAATTCTTTCTCGATCTTGTCCGCCTGGGTCCCTTTACCTGATCCCGGTGCGCCAAAAAGTATTATCCTTTTCATTAGATTATCTTCTGCCTCTGATCCTCCCCCTGCTGGAGAAAGTATCATAATTCCTCATAGTGAGCTGCGCTTCGATCTGCTGGACAGTATCCATTGCAACACCGACAATGATCAGGATCGAAGTACCACCAAAGAAAAATCTAAGACCAAGACCATCCTTGAACCATGCTGGAAGATTCATATCCAGGAAATCACCGATGAACGGGAGAGCCTGCACCTTGAATCCGGAAGTTAAAAAAGTCGGAATAATTGCAACAAGTGCCAGATAGACTGCACCGACAAATGTCAACTTGGAAAGGACACCGTCAATATAGTCTGCTGTGTTCTTTCCCGCTCTGATCCCGGGTATAAATCCACCGTATTTCTTAAGATTATCTGAAACATCCTGCGGATTAAAAATAATAGACACATAAAAATATGTAAAGAAGATGATCGCTGCAATATAAAGCAAATTATAAAGTGGCATTCCGAAGCCTAACTGAGTTGATATAGCTTTTGCGACAGGATGATTGATCAAACTTCCGAGAGTTGCAGGGAAAGCAATTATTGAAGATGCAAAAATGATCGGAATAACTCCTCCTGTATTTACTTTCAACGGGAGAAACGTACTTTGCCCGCCCATCATTCTTCTTCCCTGAATACGCTTCGCATATGATATAGGGATCCTTCGCTGACCCATCTCTACATAGACGATGAAAGCAATAACACCTCCCATTAACAAAAGGATGAAAAATATCTTCAACGGGTTCATATCTCCGGTTTTTAATCCTTCGATCAAAGTTCCTGCACCCGGTATCAATCCCTTAATTATACCTGCAAAAATTATTAATGAGATACCATTACCGATACCTCTTTCAGATATTTGTTCACCAAGCCACATTACGAAAATCGTACCTGTCGTCATTGTTAGAATTGTGAGAAGTCTGAATCCCCATCCCGGGTTCAACACTACCGGAAGTCCACTTGGATTCATTTTCTCAAGCATAACTGCAATACTAAAAGATTGAACTACAGCAATAAGCACTGTACCGTATCTTGTATATTGAGTTATCTTCTTTTTCCCCAAATCTCCCTCTTTCGATATCCTTTCCAGATATGGCCATACAACCTGCAACAATTGCAATATGATCGATGCACTGATATAAGGCATAATCCCGATTGCAAATATTGTCATTTTACTCATATTACCACCGGAGAACATATCAATAAATCCGAAAAGTGACCCTTGTTGCTGTTCAAAAAATTTGACCAGAGCATCAATATTTATGCCAGGGGTTACAATATGAGCACCAATTCTGTAAACAGCTAAAAGAAGGAAGGTAAAATAGACTCTTCTTCTTAACTCAGGAATAATAAATATATTTCTTAAGAACGTTATCAATTTTCCTCCCCTGCAAGGACTACAACCTCACCTCCGCTTTTTTTTATCTTCTCTGCTGCGGACTTTGAGAATTTGTGGGCCGTTACTTTAACTTTTCTGGTGAGTTTACCATCACCGAGTATTTTCAATCTAAGGTTTTTATCCCTTATAATTCTTTTCTCAAGTAATACTTCGATATTCAGTTCATCAAGACCACTCTTCTCCAGATCACTCAGATTCACTACGTTGTATCGGGTTTTAAAGATATTTGTAAATCCTCTTTTTGGGATTCTCCTTATCAGAGGCATCTGGCCTCCTTCAAATCCCCTTTTCCTGGCATAACCACTTCGGGATTTCTGTCCATTCATTCCTCTTCCTGCAGTTTTTCCATAACCTGATCCAGGACCTCTTCCAACTCTTTTCCTTCTCTTTATTGAACCTTTAGCCGGTTTTAAGTTAGCCAGTGATATCACTTTGACACCTCCGTTACTTCCAGCATGAAATCAACTTTGTTCACCATACCAAGAATCTCAGGACTTTTTTCCTTAATAACTTCCGAGTTGATCTTCCTGAGACCAAGGCCCTTGATCACTCTTCTCTGCTTCTCGGTTCTACCGATCAGACTTTTCCGGAGAGCAATCTTGATCATAGGGTATTTTACCTTTTTCTTTACTGCCACAATTCCTCCTCATCAATCTCCCTCTTGGATATAATTGATTCAGCATTGTTCATCTCTTTAAGTCCGTTTATAGTTGCCTGGGCAACGGTCAGGATATTCTTACTGCGCAGACTTTTGGTAAGTACATTCTTTACTCCGGCCAATTCCATAATAACCCTGACAGATCCTCCCGCAATAACACCCGTGCCTTCGGAAGCAGGCCTGATAACAACCCTGGCTGCCCCAAATTTACCTACTGAGTAGTAGGGCAAAGTGTTTTTTACGATAGGTATATCAATCAGATTCTTCTTAGCATCTGCTACTGCTTTCTTGATCGCCAGAGGAACTTCCTTTGCTTTACCCTTACCAAGGCCGACCTTTCCGTTCTTATCGCCGACTATAAC
>CAYNUG010000077.1:0-10404 GCA_964400545.1 uncultured Clostridia bacterium
AAAAATAATTGGCGCATAAAAAATTTGAGGCAATGTTTTTGTTATATATTCTTCTCTTCAAACCATTTTCAGAAGCTATATATACATTTCCTGAAAATCTATAAACAAAAAAAGAACCATCAGGCGACCAGAACGGCCTCGGAGTTTTGCCGCGATTCCTTCTTCCTTTCCCACCCTCTACTGTGATTCCGTTTATTTTTCTCCTAATCCCGCTATGCAGATAAAGTATCATCATATCAGGAGGTCGTGCATAAATAACCTTTCCGTTCCTGTTTCCTGAGAATGCGCTCCACATCTTGCTGATTTTATGAATATCCACAGGGTCCTCTTTTTTTCTTGAATCGATCCATGGATTTTGATAGAAGAGAAAAAAGAGTAAAGGAATTATTAACAGAATGGGAGAAAACTTGGTGAAAGGTTTCATGCCTTTCGAATTTAACCCAATTGTAATTCAATGTCAATCACAGAATATTGACAACCTAACCATTTCTGTTAACATTAAATATGGAGAAAATCATAAAAAATATAGCTCTTATCGGAGCTTCGGCAAATAAATCAAAGTATGGAAATATAATTTTAAAGGATCTTACAGCCAAGGGTTATAATATTTTCCCGGTGCATCCTGCACTTGATAATATAGATGGGATAAAGGTCTATAAAACTCCTGAAGAGATCAAAGAGGAAGCTGACCTGTTTGTTTTTGTAGTCTCTCCTTCAGTAGGGTTGGGAATAACAAAAAGACTTTATGAGCAGGGTCACAGGAAATTTTGGTATCAGCCGGGAGCACAAAGTAATGAAATATCAGAGTTTCTTAAGAAAGATCCGACTGCAAAATTCAGTACAATCAGTTGTATAATGGTAAATACATCAGAATCGGGGGATCTGCTCTTCTGATAATTGGAAAGATATGAGGAAAAAATACATCTTTATACCTCTTGTAGTTCTTTTTCTTTCTATTCAAATAATTCCTGAGACCAAGATATTCAAATGGCCTCTGAAGATCAGTAACGGTTATAGTTCTTCATTTCAGGAATTCCGGTCTGGACACTTTCACGGTGGTATAGACATAAGAACATTTCAAAAGACCGGATATTCTGTACATGCAGTTCGAGCAGGTTATATATACAAGATAAGATATGTAAGAAGAGGAAGCGGAAAAGGCATTTATATAAAGCATCGTAACGGACTTACATCCATCTATTTTCATTTGAGCTATTTCAATGAAAAAATCAAAAGAATTATTGGCAGACTCCAAAAGATAAGAAAAAAAAAATATATAGGGAACTATATTCTTCAGAAGCCCATTTATGTTACTCAGGGTGAATTGATAGGTTATTCAGGAGAGACAGGGAGCGGATTTCCTCATCTTCATCTCGAAATAAGGGATAAGGAGAATGCTCATATAAATCCATTTCCATTATTAAACTTCCCTAAAAAAGATAATAGAATCCCGGTATTAAAAAAGCTTCTTGTCAGATCGATAAATAATTCCAGTATAAATGGAAGGGTAGGGGAATTTAGTTATAGATTTGTTAAAGAAAATAACAGGAATTATAAAATACCTGATAGAATTTATATTAACGGTGAGTATGAACTTGTACTAAACACCTTTGATATTTCCGATTCGGGAAAATATGTCGCTCCGTCAAAACTTGAATTGTTCCTGAATGGAGAAAAGGTCTACAATATTGAATTCACCCGTTTTACATATGGGGACAATAATCAACTGGGTTTCGTTTATGACATGTTCTTTTCTTCATCCAGCTCATATTTCTACAACCTTTTCAATCAAACCGGATTTGTAATGTCGAAGGATAGCAGAACTGCAATTGATATTTTTAAATTGACAAAGATCGGAATAAATAATTTCAAGATCAAAGTATATGATAATTTTAATAATTCTGTGTCCGGAAGATTTTCCATCCTGAGGTTTTCAAATCCTGTAATAAACATTGATCCTTCAGGTCTTAAAAAGACCAGGCAAAGTCTTATGATCACAGAATTCGAACCAGGGCCTTCCTCAAAGATAATTTTTCTTGTTTCTGATGAAACGGGGAAAGAGATCTTAAGAAAAGAACTTTCAGTAGAAGACATAATTAAGAACAAGATATTGAGAATACCCGGAATTGTAAGAAATCATCCTTTATTCACCAAATTTTTATTTTATTCCGGAGATAAATTTATCGCTAAGAAATGCTTTTCTTTTAACAATCATTATCTGAATGATATTTCCGATCTTGAGATTGAAAAGTTTATAAACAGGGATAATGTTGTCATCCGGATCAAGAACAGCAAAATAGGATCCAATAATATCATTCTGGAAGTACATCAAGGTAATGACAGGAAATCTTTCTTTCCGGAATTTGATTCAGAAGGATTGTTTTTCAGTTTTAAACCTTTAAATTTTAAAACTATGGTTAATCTGAATTTTTCAATCTTCAACAATATGGAACTAACGGCACAGGTCCAGAAGAATATTGATCTTATAAAGATCTCAGATGGGAGAAAACAATCTTTAGGTTTTCAAGGCTTTGAAATATATTTTGCCGAGCGATCAGTAAGAGAAGATAAAGCCCTGCTTGTAGAAAATGTATCTTATAAATCCTCGTATCCTGTTCTTTCTCCTCAATACAGGATCTCTCCGTATACATTTCCTTTTCTGGATACTGTTCTTATTAAATTCAAGAATAAGGTGAAGGATCCGGAACAAACAGGTATATTCAAATATTCACTTAAAAGTAAAAAATGGTTTTATATATCAACATCAATAAAAAAAGATGAAGGGACCTTTGTTTCGAGACTTCTGACGGCAGGTGTTTTTTCTCTGATGAGAGATATTTTCAAACCAAAAATATATTTCAAAAGACCACGAAAACTGACAAGGAAGAATCTTGGAAATTTTAAGATCATAATAACCGATAAGGGAAAAGGAGTTGATTATACAAAGATAAATAGTTTCCTTAACGGGAAACCTGTTTTGTCTGAATATGATCCTGACTGGAGAACACTTGAGATCGAAAATTTCAATAAGAAGGTCAAAAAAGGCTGGAATAGCATTGAGATAAATCTAAAAGATCGTGCCGGAAATTATTCTTCCAGAACTACCCAATTCAAAGTTGAATAGTTTGACCTGAGACAGATATTATAATAGTATTACTGATGCTTAAAAAACAAATCTCTTTTTTGATTATATTAATTTTTTTTATAAATTTTATTCCTGTTTTCGGACAAGATACGAAAGAATATAAAGATAATTATGATGTCAGATCCAAATCATCTGAAAAAAGTGACGAACCATTTTTCAAGGCTCTGCTCAAAGATGAAGCTGAAATCTGGTCATCGCCTTTAAGATTTTCACTAAAGGACTGGGCCATTGTTGCCGGAATATCTGCATTTACGGGATATCTGATCGCAAATGATGAAGCAATATAAAGCAGATTCAAAGCATACCAGGATAAGAACAGTTGGGTCAGCGATCTGAGTCCTGCTATGACCCTTCTCGGTGATGGCAATGTAAGTCTGGGTATTTCCTGTCTTTTTTACATATCGGGACTTATAACTAAGGACAGTAAAGCAAAAGATACGGGGAAACTTGTTCTTATGAGCCTTATACATTCAGGGATAGTAGTCCAGATATTAAAGCATCTTACTGGAAGGCAAAGACCTCAGGCAGAAAATGGAATTGACAGTTGGGCAGGTCCATCGGGTTTCTTTAAACGTTATAAAGATAACAGGGATATGTTCTATGATGCTTTTCCTTCAGGTCATACAATTACAGTATGGTCAACTGCAACCGTTATTGCTCATCAATATAACAAATCATTGATAGTCCCGGTCATAAGTTATGGTCTTGCTACTCTGTCAGGACTTTCAAGAGTTACTGAGGACAAGCATTGGATGTCCGATGTCTTTTTCGGTGCGGTACTCGGTTTTGCTATTGGAAAATTTATTTATAAAAAAAGATCGAATAAGTTTTTTATAACACCAATAACCGACAATGGAAAAACAGGAATTAATCTTGGTTTTATCTTAAGGTGAAAATAAATGAAACAATTCATCATAATATTAGTATTATTTTTGATCATTTCCCCGATTGCAAATGCAAGTAATAGTTTTGAAGCTTATAATATATTTGTTTTTAATGAGTTCATGTTCAACTTTCTTCCGGGTTCTTTTTTCCCCAATTTTTTTCTTGAAAACTACGCTCCTGATATAACACTTTTGACAGAGGAGAATAATGGTTTCTCGCATATCGATAACCCTCGCGTCTATTTTGAAGGAGAATCATATATTAATTTTAACTGGAATTATGATGAATTTAATATAAATTCAGCACTGGATCCCGGTAGAGCTGCTATCATTTTCCCTTTCTCATCCTATTCAAAATATACATTAAAAGGACATTCCGGCATGGCAACCGATCCGGGACTTTTCATTTCATCCGCAAACTTAAATAAGAACTATTCATACGGAATTATATCATCCGTATATTCCGATATGGGTTCTTATACACCGTTAGGTCCTATAATGATCCAGCCCGAGCATCCTTCCTTAAGAGATGAAATGTTATATTCCACAAGACGAAAAATAGTCAATAACTATTTTATTGATTATATGATAAGCCGTAAACTTGCCGGAGGTTTGATATCCCTTTCTTTTGATAATTACTATATAAAAAGAGCTTTTAATGATTTCGGAAAAATAGATGAACAATTTGAAGAGAATGGCAATTATCTTGTTTTAGGGATCAATTATAAAAAAAAGACGAAAAATGGAAATTATGAAATACTTGGAGGAATTAACAGTTTAAAAAGAGATAATGAATTTTCAGAATTGGGAAGACTCCCGGGAGATACATTAAAAAAGAAGATCAATTCATATATTGCCGGATTTAAATATAGAGGAAAAAAACTTTTCTTTTTGACGTCTCTTATTCATGAAAACTCAGATCAGAATCCGGTTTCTGACACCAGTTCTTCAAACATTTTTGATAATGACGGTGATGATATCTTCAAGTTGAACAGATATGGGAAATTCTCAGCTACCATATTTTCAACGGAGATCTTCTTTCCGATAATAAAAGAAAAAGTATTCGATCTGGGTGTTTTCGCTAAGTCAAGATTAAGTATTCTTTCTTCATCGGGATATGATGCAAATCATAATCTGGTGTATGCAGGAAATTCACCATATCAGGTCTTTTTATATGACGAGAGCGAGAACTATACAAATAGTAATTACAATTTTAGAACAGGAATGAACTTCAGTTTATCGATAGGGAAATCCGCTGCTATAAAAGGTGATGCATATCTTAATATGTCTTCTCTGCAGTTTGATTCGGGAATAAATAATGTTAGTTTTAATGATTTTGGATTTGATATAGGATTTCATACAACAACTGAGAATTCTTCCTTTTATTTCAATGCAGGGAGAACCCCTGGGAAGATAAAAGAAAATGTGAATTATTTTCTGGAAACATCAGGACCTTCAGGAGCAATATATTACTGGACTGATATTAATAATGACAATATTTATCAGAAAGGTGAGGAATCAGGTTTGTATGGCTACACTGGAGGCAGATATCATACAGTTGACGATAAAATGCATAATCCCGTTACTAATAGTGTATTGTTGCTTTATTCTACAAAAATTTCCAGAAATTTTTTCTTTAATCTAAAAGCTCTCTATAAACAGTTTCTTAATAATCCATGGGTTCTTTATAATGGAGAATATGGATTTTCACAAAAAGTGAATGGACTTGATCTCTATTTTATTGATTCTCCTATTGAGAATTATTCACTTACAAATCATCAATTTGATAAAGATCCGTTCTACGCAGAGCTTTTATTGAATTTTTCTGGAAGAGTGAAAGAAAGATGGTTCTTTTCCTTTTCTTTTATGGCTCATATGGGGATGGGTTATACAGCTTTCGGGAATGGTCCTAACTCAAATGATATTGGTATTATAAATGAATCGATGGGAGATCCCAATTCGTGGATAAACGGATTTGGAAGGGTAGATGGCGACAGAGGTTTTGTTTCAAAACTTAACTTTGGATATTTTCTTTCAAAAAAACTTTTTCTTGGAATGAGTATAAAATACAGGGATGGTGATCCCTTTGCTTTTTTGAACAGTGAATATAAAAACAATCAGTGGATATTGTATTACAGCACTATCAAAGCAGAAAACGAAAAGGGTATCAAAGGAGGCCCCCGAGAAGATTATGTCTCGGATATCAGTTTGAAACTATCATATTCCTTCAAAATATTTAAGAAAAATGTCAGATTAGGATTGTCATTATTTAATATTCTGGACTTTGGAAGTGAGTTGTCTGAATATGTTTTTTCAGGAGGAGAAAGATATTCTCTTGAAATGCAGATACCGAAAAGTCTCAGGTTGAGTCTTGCTTTTGAACTTTGATTTGAAAGTATTTCTATGCTAACATTCTAATGGTTGAAAGTTTATAAATAGTTGGAATTATTTAAAAAAAATATATTTATTGAGGTAAAATGTTCGGATCAATAGGTTTTCCTGAAATAGTAATGATAATGCTTGTAATCCTAATGCTGTTCGGCCCAAAAAAATTACCAGAGATCGCAAAACTACTTGGGAATACGATAAGAGAATTTAAACGGACCATAAATGATGCGAAAGCTACTATACAGGAAGAAATAGATAAAACAGATATCGGTGATGATATTAAACAGATCGCAGATGATCTTAAAGAAGTTACTAATCTAAAAACTGATTTAAAGAACTCGATAAAAGATGAATTTAATAGTTTTGATTTTACTGATGATATTAAGAAAACAAAAGATGATATCGAAAGTGCAGTGGAGGATTTAGATGAAAGTAAAAGCAAGTGATATGTCTTTTTTCGAGCATCTTGGTGAATTACGAAAAAGGATATTGCTTTCTTTTGTTTTTATTCTTGTTTTTTTTCTAATTTCCTGGACTTTTGTCGATAAACTATATCACTGGTTCTCTTTGCCGGTCCTTCAATTTCTTCCTGCAGGAGAGAAACTGGCTTTTACATCATTAACAGAACCTTTTATGATGTATATAAAGATTGCATTCATTTCGGGAACATTCATAGCATCACCTTTCATATTCTATCAGTTGTGGGCATTTATTACTCCCGGACTCTATAAAAATGAAAAAGTAATGGTCATACCTTTTGTCTTGTCAACAACATTTTTCTTCATTGTTGGAGGTGCATTCGGATACTATGCTGTTTTCCCATGGGCTTGCAAGTTCTTTCTTGAAGTTGGATCAGATTTTAAAGCGATAATAACAATTAATGACTATTTTTCACTTGCTTTCAGAGTATTGCTGGGAATTTCGATAATATTTGAACTCCCGGTTCTTTCTTTTCTTCTTGCCAAGATGGGGATAATAACTTCAAAATTTTTATTAAAGAATTTCAAATATGCAATAGTGATCATATTTATTATAGCTGCAGTTATAACTCCCACACCAGATATTATCACCCAGTCAATGTTTGCGGTTCCGATGATGTTATTGTACTTGTTAAGCGTATTGGTCGCAAAAGTGGTCAATCCAATAGAAAAGAAAAAAGTAGCAAAGAATAAGGCTGACGCGAAATCAAAATGATCTATCCGATCAGTCTTGATACTTCTCTAAAAAGATCATGTGAATATTATCTGACCTCCTGCCGCCTTCTCATAAAAATCGCCAATGGTAAGGATATCATCCATATCATCGTATAAATCTTCTCTTTTCAGTTTGAACATATCTACTGCAAGTTTGCAACCGTAAATTTTTCCTCCGGATGCATGGATCATATCAAGAAATTCCTCAACCGGAGGAATATCAAGCTTATCCATTCCCTTTCTCATCATAGAAGAAACTCCGGCTTCCACTCCGGGAATCATCCCTAACAGGGTAGGGAAAGGCAAACCCCCAGGCATTGTCATTGCTGGATTTCCGACGGTTGCGGTATGAAGTTTGTTCATCTTTTTCTTTGTGATCGCATCAAGACCGAAGAAAGTGAAGAAAATATTTGCCTCTATACCTTCCATTCTCGCTCCATTTGCCATTACCAGAGATGCGTATACATCCTCAAGATTTCCTTTTGCACAGATTACCGATACTTTTTTTATTTTTTCTTTTTGTGTTGGCATTATTACTCCAATCAGACACAGCCGGAAGGTTTCGGAACTCCTGCAATAAGTGTTGCCTTCTTTAACGGCCCATCAGGAAAGAGCGCATAAAATGCTTTTATATCTACAACTCCTGATTTTCCGATCTTTCTGATAGACAAGGAAGAACCGTTACGAACCTCCTTTTGAATATGTTCGATAACCTCCCAGTGCTTTGCGGTCAGCTCATTGATACCATTTTCCTTAGCAAGAGCTTTTGCTACATCTTTGTTCCATTGATCCTGATTGATCATATAACCATTATCATCAACCTCGATTTTAACGCCGCCGATTTCTTTTTGTGACATTTCTGTCCTCCTTATAGATTATTTAGTATATTGTTTTGAAGCAATTTTTGCAATATCAAGCATTGTATCCAACGAATTTAATATTTCCCTGCTTCTCAATTTTTTGAATAAGCTGAAAATGGAAACTTTCCTCTTTTTTTTGAAGTCATAGGTCTCAACAGATTCAATTATTTTTTCAATTCTTTCCAGCTTTTCAGGTGTTGTTAGTTTTTTTACGGTTTTCATTGCAAGGATCATAGAATTCCCAAAATTTGTGACATCTTCAGGATCAAAATTCTCATTAAAAGTACTAATGATCCCAACCGATCTGCTTAATGATTCGAGAATTCCTTTTTGTTCAAGTTCATGAAGTTTTGTAATAAAATCGTCAACGATCTCGCGGGTTAGCGGACCGATATCTTCGGAAAATTCAACAAAACTTTGTAACTGATCAAGAAGCTTTGAAATATTATTGATATTTCTGAGTGTTTTTTTTATCATGGAAAGGAAATCTTGACTTCTGAAGTGAAAATCAACATCGGACATGAAATCTACAACTTCATTAAATGCATCTTTTGCAAAGAGAGAGAAATCCTCCTTAAAATCATCGATCGAGCTAAGTCTGTTAGTCAGATTTGTTACCTGTTCAGTTAAAAAATCTATTTTTTTGTTTAATTGTTTAATATCTTCGTTCATCAGAATTTCCTATACTTTCCATTTCCCTTTAAGGCTCATCTGAGCTTCCAGGGGAAGTTCTCCACCTCTCATAAGAATATTCCAGTATATCCATCTGAAAGTCATTTTCCCCCAGTGGTTCATTTTTGTTTCCTGAAGCAATGAAAAAGGTCCAAAACCAGGAACAGGGAATTTGCCGGGAAGCGGTTCTGTATCGTAGTTGAAATCGATCAGTATCCCTTTTCCGAAGCCTGATTCAATATAACAATTTGCATGACCATCAAATTCGGGACTTATTTCCATATCATCCATTCTTCTTATTAGATTCTTAACAAGGATATCAGACTCAAAATGGGCAACAGATCCGGCCTTGGAACTTGGAAGATCGGTAGCATCTCCCGCAATGAATATATTATCCTTTGCTTTTGACATTAATGTATGTTTTTCGGTCGGGACAAAGTTTAGATCGTCTCCGATTCCAGACCTGCCAATAACTTCATCACCCATATTAGTTGGAATGGAAACAAGGAGATCATAATCAATCTCTTTCCCTTCATATGAACTTAATATTTTTTTTTCTGAATCAACTGCCGAAATATTGAAATCAGGTGATATCTTTATGTTTTTCCTTTCAACTATCTCTCCGAGATATTTTGATGCTATTGGTTTTGTAAATGCTCCGGAAAGAGGGGTAACATATTCTATCTCCACCTTATCTCTGATACCCTGTTCCGTGAACCACCAATCTGCAAGGAATACAAATTCCAATGGCGCTACGGGGCATTTTATAGGCATTTCAGCAATATTAACTACCATTTTCCCACCTTTCCAATATCTAAGAAAATGAGCCAGATCAATAGCACCATCAGGAGTATAAAAATCAAAAATCGTTTTTTTCCATCCCGGTCCTGTTAATCCTTCTGTCTCCTCAGGAGCTATTTTAGATCCGGTGGCGATAACAAGAAAATCATACATAACCTTTGTTTTGTCTTCAAGAATTATTCTATTCTTTTCAATTTCTATCAATTCGATCTTCTTTTGAATGAAATTAACATTTCCGGGAAGATAATCTCTTCTGGGTTTGTAGACCATATTTTTAGAATAGATACCGAATGGAATAAAAAGAAAACCTGGCTGATAATAGTGGATACTTGAATGATCAATTATAGTTATTGAAATTTCCTCTTCAGGTATCATCTTTACCATTTTATTGACGATCATTGTTCCGGCAGATCCGGCACCCAGAATAACTATTTTTTTCATCATATCACCTCTAAATTTTT
>CAYNUG010000078.1:0-10355 GCA_964400545.1 uncultured Clostridia bacterium
AGGATCCGGGATATGTTGAGCAGGTATTTAAAAAAATAATTGAGAATAATCTATCGGTATGGGGAATTCAAAGTTCAATTACTTCATTCTTCACTGATAAAAACAGGATAAACACAAAAATAATCGAACTACTTTCGAACAAATACCTATACAGAGATCACAACCCTCTACTGTGGATAGGAACAGATACATTTCTGCGTGAAAGGAGTATACGTTTGGGAAAACCTCTTCCAGAGTTAAATATTTTTTATAAACTACTGGAAGTGCTTGAAAAGTACGGAATTGATAATTATCACTATTGGATCAGTTCCGATCATAACTCCTCGTGGAGAGAATTTATTAATGAATTAATGATCCTGTATGATATTAAATCAAACTTTTCACATTTCTCTCTTCTCCCTCATTCACCTTTTCTTATCCCATACCCGTCTACTCCTTTATATAGATTAATAATGGGGAAAAAGGATCTTATTTCACAACTTAAATATACAAATGTGATCAAAGGAACCGATCGTATATTTGACCTTATACTTGTTGATCATATTGATACAGGATCTGAATATTTAAACAGATTGCTGAAAAACGAGAAACTGCCGGGTAAATCAGGATTATTCGATTATATTAAAGATGGAGACATGAAAAATGCTTTTATCTGCGCCTACAGTTTTCTCAAAGAAGAGCGAGTATTCAAAGAAAATATTGCAGACAATAAAATTTATGTTGAACAACTGATAGAAATCGAGAGGAAAGCCTCTGACTTTATTACAAAAATAATATGAGATAGGATATAATAAAATAATGATAACCGGCTCCGGAAAACTAATTGTATTTGAAGGTATTGATGGTTCAGGGAAAACCACAGTTTCAAAGCTTTTCCACAAATATCTGATTGACAATAACATAGAAAGCTCCTGGTTCAGGGAACCATCTGATTCAATTTGGGGGAAAAAGATCCGGGATTTGGCAGATAAGATGGATTCGATCCCAATTGAAGATGAATTCATTTATTTTCTTGAGGATAGAAAGATAGATGTAAAAAACAATATTCTACCCGCACTTAAGAACGGTAAGATCGTAATTCTTGACCGGTACTATTTTTCATCCGCTTGTTATCAGGGTGCAAGAGGTCTGAATATAGAAAAGATCATCTCCGAGAACAGAAAATTTTCCCCTGAACCCGATCTGCTATTTCTCATTGATGTCGATATTACAACTGCATTAAAGCGAATAAAAAGATCCAGAGGAACAGAAGCAAAACTCTTTGAAAAAGAATCTTTTTTATTAGAAGTAAGAAAAAACTATCTGAATCTGAAATTTGATTTCATAAAGATCATTAATGGAAAAAGAGATATCAACGATGTGATAACATCAGTGATCAATGAATTTGAACATACTTTTTTGCAGTAAAATATATTTCATTTGAATCATCTTTTCTGAATACAATAAATTTATTCTTCCCGATAAATCGAATCCTGGATGACACGTGAACGAATCCCCTTTTTTCATCCCAATTTCCTCTACAGAAAAAAGAAACACCGGTCTTCCTTGACTTGAATATAGCATAAAGAAAATTATCATACCTTGGATATTTAGAACTTTTGTATTTGTAATAACGAAAACCATCTATCTTTCTCACAAATACATTTGTAAATTCATATACATAATTTCTATTACTGAATACCCATGCTCCATGAATCCTATTCATATAATCCTTATTCGCATCGGCGAATCTGCTGAAAATTTCTCCCTGAAAAAATAAGGGTAATACGAATAAACCTGCCAGAAAAAGGATCATTTTTTTTTTCATTTTTCTAAATTAAAAATCTCCTTATATTTTTATATATTCCATCAGCATTCAATCCATATTTTTCCAGTAACTCTTCTCTGGTGGCAACATCAATTATCTCTTCAGGAACACCAAGGGGCAAAAGTTCAATATCATCCAAATGCTCTGAGATAAATATATCTCTTACAATGGAATTAAAACCACCATCGCTGACACCATCTTCAATTGTGATTATTTTTTTATTTTTTCCTGTTGAAGATAAAATTAGTTCCTTATCAACGGGTTTTATAAATCGTGCATTAATTACTTTCAGGTCAATATCATCTTCTTTTTTAAGCTTCTCCGCTGCCTCAATGGCATTGTAAACCAAAGTTCCTGCAACTACTATAACACCGTCAATTCCTTCTCTCAATACTTCACCTTTTCCGAAAGGGATCTCGGTAAACTCCTCCCTGACAACAACTCCTCTTCCTGTTTCCTTAGGGAACCGTATAAAAACAGGTTTCTTATACTCCATTCCGGAAAAAATCATCTGTCTCAATTCATTCTCATTCTTAGGAGCCATTATTACGACTCCCGGCAAAGGTCTTAAGATCGGGATATCATAAACCCCCTGATGAGTCGGCCCATCAGCTCCGACAAGACCTGCTCTGTCTATTCCCACCACAACAGGTATTTTCATTAATATGATGTCGTGAATAACCTGATCAACAGCACGTTGAAGGAAAGTTGAATAAATACTAACAATGGGTCTTACTCCACCCAAAGATAATCCTCCGGCAAAATCCATCATATATTGTTCAGCAATACCAACATCAAAGAAGTTCTCAGGATATTTATTTTGAACCTGATCCAGTCCCGTTCCTGAAGGCATTGCCGCGGTAAGAGCAATTATCGATCTGTCCATTTTTACAAGATCAAGAACTGTTTTTCCAAATATACTTGAGTAAGTCGGAATTGACCCTTTTTTCTTGAACTTCCCGTTAGAAATC
This sequence comes from uncultured Clostridia bacterium, assembly GCA_964400545.1. GTDB lineage: Bacteria > Acidobacteriota > Aminicenantia > UBA2199 > UBA2199 > UBA647. The sequence continues at coordinate 2,779 of CAYNUG010000078.1, forward strand.
TCAAAAGGGGCGGAAGAATGAAAAGAACTCGGATTACTTGCAGCAGGATCATATCCATGGCCTTTTTTAGTAACAACGTGGAGTAACACAGGAAAAGTATACTTTTTCGCTTCTTCAAACACTTTCATCATTTCTTTGAGATCATGCCCGTTAACGGGTCCGATATATTTAACACCGAGATCATTAAAAAGTGAGCCGGGAACGGTCATTACTCTTAGCAATTTCAAAAGCTTTCTGACTCCCGTAACGAGACTCTTCCCCACAATAGGGATCTTATTGAATATGGACTGAACTATTTCCTTTAATCTTATGTATGGCCGTCCTGTTGATAAATAATTAAGATACTTGGAAATACCACCTACATTCGGGGAAATGGACATACGGTTATCATTAAGAACGATTATCACCTTTTGCTTAATATGCCCAATATTATTCAGAGCTTCAAAAGCGATCCCTCCCGTTAAAGCCCCATCACCGATAATAGGGATAACATTGAATGACTCTCCTCTCCTGTCGCGTGCTATTGCCATTCCTGAAGCAAAAGCCAACGAAGTGGAAGCATGACCGGTATTAAGAACATCATACTCACTCTCCAGAATGTCAGGAAATCCTATTAATCCACCTTTTTTCCTGATCGAAAAGATTCTATCTTTCCTCCCTGTCAGTATCTTGTGAGTATAACATTGATGACCAACATCCCATATGAGTTTATCTTCAGGAGCATTAAAAACCCTATGCAAAGCAATTGTCAATTCCACAGCGCCCAGATTCGAAGAAAGATGTCCGCCGTTCCTTGATACTACATCGATTATCAATTCTCTGATCTCTCCCGACAGCTCCTTCAACTCTTTATAAGAAAGTTTTTTCAGATCTTCGGGAAAATTTACTTTATTTAAAACATTCACTATTTGCTCCTGTGAACCATTCTGCCAATAAGTTCAAGAAATGGTGAGAAGTCAATTTTTATCTTCTTAATGAGTGCGAGTACACTTTCGTATTCTTTTTCGATCCTCTCTATAATCACATCACGTCCGAAATAATAAACAGAATTCGGACTTTTATTAGAGATATCTTTATGAAGTTTCTTTCCGACTTCTTTTTCATCTCCTTCTATATCAAGGAGGTCATCTGTCATTTGAAAAGCGATCCCGATCCTGGTACCAACCTCACCGAGGACTTTTTTTTCAAGCTCATTAATACCTGCGATTTCTCCGGCACAAAGTATAGTTCCTTTAATAAGTTCTGCCGTCTTTTTTATATGTATTTCATTGATCACATCGCTATCCCCATTAAATTGCAGATCAAGCGACTGACCGCCTGCCATTCCATCTATTCCGATGCTTTTTGTCAGAATCTGTAGAATCCGGAGAATTGCCGTCTGATCAATCTGAGAATTAGCTATTTTCTCAACTGCCATGGTAAGAAGTGTATCACCTGCCAGAACAGCAATCGCTTCATTATATTTTTTATGAACTGTCGGCATTCCTCTTCGAAAATCATCATTATCCATTGCCGGTAAATCATCATGAATAAGAGAATATGTATGAATATATTCAATTGCAGCGGCAATATCCATATATTTTCCCGGATCCTTTCCCAGAGCTTCCAGTAATGAAAGAAACAGCATAGGTCTTAGTCTTTTCCCTCTAATTGACAATGCATAATATATAGATGATTCCAACAGACCTTTATTACGACTAAGACCTCTTATAAGGGCATTTTCAATTTTATCTGAAAGTTCATTAAAATATTCATTCATTTGAAAGAGATTTATATATTATTTTTGTTAAAAAATCAAGAATCACAATCTGATATTTTCCGTCAATACTGAAACAAATCATTTCGGATCAAAATTTGGGACATATTATTTTGACAGAATCAAAAAAAAAACTATAATTGTGTATGGTTATTTTAGGCATTTCTGCTTTTTATCACGATAGTGCAGTTGCATTGATAAAAGATGGGGAGATAATATTTGCAGCTCAGGAAGAAAGATTCACCAGAAAAAAGCACGACCCTTCATTTCCGATAAAAGCATTCGAAGAATCCCTGAAATTTACGGGACTTTCCGTATCAGACATCGATCATGTCGTCTTTTATGAAAAGCCACTCTTGAAATTTGACAGATTATTTTCCACATATGCTCAATTTGCACCTAGAGGTTTAAGAAGTTTTTTAAGTGCAATGCCGGTATGGTTCAAGGAAAAACTGTTCATAAAACAGGTTATTAAAGAAAAAACCGGTATAGAAAAGATTTATTTCACAAAACATCATGAATCACACGCAGCATCGGCATTCTATCCATCCCCTTTCGATTCGGCTTCCATTCTGACTATTGACGGAGTTGGCGAATGGGAAACAATGACAATTGGGAAGGGTGCAGGTAATATCATTGAGATCGAGAAAACAATTTCATTCCCTCATTCACTTGGACTTCTCTATTCTGCATTTACATATTTTACCGGTTTTCGCGTAAACTCCGGAGAGTATAAATTGATGGGACTAGCTCCATACGGAGAACCGAAATACACGAAAAAGATATTTGACAATCTGATCGACGTGAAAGATGATGGATCTTTCAGGCTAAATATGGATTACTTTAATTACCATGTCGGTCTTACAATGACCAGCAGGAAATTTAATAAATTATTCGGAGCTTCACCAAGGAAACCTGAAACACCCGTTAGAAATCTGGATATGGATATGGCTGCATCTGTACAGGCAGTCCTAGAAGAAATAATCGAAAAAATAGTTCTTCATGTTAAGAAAGAGCATGGAGGAGATAATCTCGCCCTTGCTGGTGGAGTTGCTCTGAATTGTGTAGCTAATGGGAAAATCCTGAAGAAGCAGATCTTCAAAAATATCTGGATCCAACCTGCTTCCGGAGATGCCGGAGGTGCCCTCGGAGCGGCATTATATTCATGGTATAACAATTTAAAAAACCAAAGAACTCCTGAAAAAAGATCCGATTCACAAAAAGGTTCTTTCCTGGGCCCGGAATATTCTACGGAAGCGATTAGAGAGTTCCTTGAAAACAATAAAATAAAACATGAAGAATTCAAAGACAGGACAGTGTTTCCAAAGATCGCGGAACTTCTTGATGATAATAAAGTTATTGGTGTCTTCAACGGAAGAATGGAGTATGGTCCAAGGGCATTGGGACATAGAAGCATTATTGGAGATGCCAGATCGGTAGACATGCAGACCACAATGAATGTGAAGATAAAGTTCCGTGAATCATTCAGACCTTTTGCCCCATCAATCCTCGAAGAACATATAGACAAATATTTTGACTTTGATCATAGTTCACCCTATATGCTTCTGGTTTATGATGTCCTTGCAAAAAGGAGAAAAAATATTAAGAAACAGTCAGAAGAGAAAAAAGGGCTGGATAAAATCAATGTTATCAGATCAGATGTACCTGCAATTACACATGTAGACTACTCAGCAAGAGTCCACTCAGTCAGGAAGGATCTTAATCCTTTTTATTATGATCTTATTAATGCATTTCATAAAAGGACAGGATGCCCTGTCATTATAAACACTTCATTCAATATAAGAGGAGAACCAATTGTTTACTCTCCCGAAGATGCGTTCAGAGTATTCAGAAACACCGATATGGATTATCTCCTCCTTGATCATTTCCTTATTACCAAAGAGGAAGAAGATAGACGGAATATTGATTATGAATGGATAAAAAAATTCCCGTTGGATTAAAATGAACAAAAAAAAAATTAATACAATAATTTTCTTTTCACTACTATACTGGCTGTTAACGTATATATTTATATTCAAAAAAGGGCTCATTTTCAATAAAATATCCCTATTTCCGGTCATTATAATGATCGGATTTAATTTGATTTTAATTTTTTTTTCCAAATTTCTTATGCCACTGTTCGATATTATTATTAAATTTACAGGAAAGATAGGTTCCTTTATTTTTGGAATAATAACAACATTGGTCTTCTTTTTAATACTGACCCCGATATCACTTTTCAGAAGATTTTCAGGTAAAAAAATGTTAACATTGGGATTTGATGATGAAGCCGATTCCTACTACGAAAACTGGGACAAATCTTCTGATTTCACAAAACAATATTAGGAGAACTGTATGAAACTTGAGATAGTGAAGGAAATATTTGAATTTTTGATAAAGAAAAAAAAATTCTGGCTTATCCCTATAATAGTTATTCTATTACTTATCGGTATAATCATAGTAATTACAGAAGGCTCTGCAATAGCTCCTTTTATTTATACACTTTTTTAATAAAATGAAAAAATTCAGTCTTAAAGCTATTAGCATTATCCATGAAGTAGATTTATATCGAACTCCTTCCCTCTTTCTCAATAAGGAAGCACATAAAATCATTGCGAATTCCATTATGCAGGTAATCAGGAAAAAGATCTGAATCTGACGATCTTCCATATCTCAATCAGCCTTTATTCGATTGACTCAACCAGACCTTTCTGATAAAATAAATTCGTCCGGAGAGTTGGCAGAGCGGTTGAATGCGGCGGTCTTGAAAACCGTTGAGCCTTAACGGGTTCCCGGGGTTCGAATCCCTGACTCTCCGATCTTTTTATTCACCAACAGGGTGAATAAAAATATCAGGTGATCCAGAATCGATCCTTTCATTATCATTTATTTATAAAATTTCCTTACCGGTCTTACAAATGCTTTATTTCGAAATAAAGATACGGATTTGATCTTCCCTTTCTTGAAATTGATGATCCAGTTGCAGTTTTTACTTGCGTTAATATCAGAACTCCAAATCTCTTTTTGAACAATTGAAAAAACTGAAAAAATATGAAGATTACCATACCACTTCTTTTTTTCAAGTAATGAGGCCCCTTCTTCCGTTGTAGGAAGACGCCAGTCTGAAAAACCTGCAAATCTTTTCCGATTCAATTCTCTTACCCATTTTTTTGCAGTTCCTATCGACATAGCTTTAAAGGATCCTCGATAATGCCACATTAAGCCTGTCCTGTTATCTAAAATCACTTTCCTCTGTCTCAATATTTTTGTTTTATACCTATTAATAAAATTTCCTTTAGGATTATATTCAGAATCATAGAATCCATAGTGCTTAATAAAATTACTAATCTCTTTTTCTGTAATAATTCTGTTCAATGAACGTAAAACAATCTCGGGAGTCCTAACTTTTGAATCAGGAACGATCTTACTTCCTTTCCTCTTTTTTAATATAATTGTCTTTATACTGTTTTTTTTTGGTAATATGAGGCTATCACTTTTCTTAATAAAATTATCTTTAACAACAGGAATAAGAAAGATTATAACGAAAAGAAGTAACTTAATAAAAAATATTTTGATAACAGGAAAAATAATTTCTCTCTTTTTTGTCAATTTGATATCAGGTCTATTATCACAAATATCAATAAGATCAATTACTTCATTTGCACTGGAAGGACGATCACTACTTTTTTTGGCCATCATCCGATCAATGAGATTCTGCAAATATGAAAGTTTAGAAGGAAGTATCGGTATGGGGTCTCGTTCATGTTTCATTGCAACAGCAATAATGTCAGTACCTTTATATGGTATCTCCCCCGTAAGCAGTTCATAAAGAACGACACCGAGACTGTATATATCATTTCTGGGATCGGGAGGAAATCCTTTTATCTGCTCCGGACTCATATAAAAAGGAGTCCCGATAGAGGTTCCGGTCATTGTAAAATTATTTCCGGCAGAAAAATCCTTTGCTATACCAAAATCAACAAGAACTGGCGTTCCATCTGCTCGGAACAGTATATTCTCCGGTTTAATATCCCTGTGGATCAATCCCTTGCTATGGGAATAAGCAAGAGCTCCAGATATTAGTTTAATTATTTTTAATGACTCTGAGACATCGATCCGTTCTCCTTTTTCTGGATGTATCCTCTCTTTCAGACTTTTTCCCTCAAGATACTCAACTGATATATAATTAAACTCACCAAAAGTACCTACATCATAGACCGGAACTATGTTCTTATGATTCAGTTTTGATAGGATCTCTCCTTCAGATATAAATCTTGCTTTTGCATCTTTCTCATTAACCATTGAAGGCACAAAAACCTTCAGAGCAACTTTACGGTCAGATATTCTGTCAGTTGCTAAAAAGATCCTGGCCATACCTCCATGACCAATCTCCTTTTCAATATAATACCCTGGAATTTCCGGAATAGCATTCATGAATAAGATCCTGAAATATGATTTTCTATACTTATATCATATATCAGAAACAGAACCAATACAAAATTATTTTTTACTCTTGATCTCTCTCTTCTTACTAAATTCAAACGCATTGTTCAAGATTGAGGTTATACTAGCTAAATCAGTAAGATTAGCTGGAATTATCATTGAATTAGTTTCTTTCGCCAGTGATTTGAATGATTGAATCCAATCTAACGCAATTCTCATGCTTACTGCATCTTTTCCGCCTTCCTGATTTATAGAAGCTGATATTTCTCTAATACCTTCCGCAGTTGCACGGGCTACTTCGAGGATCGCTGCCGCTTCGCCTTTGGCTTCATTTTCCCTTTTTATCCTTTCACCCTCAGAATTTTCAACCATCTCCTGCTTCACACCCTGGGCTCTGTTGATCCTTGCTATCTTATCTCCTTCTGAAATTGCGATCTGTTCCCTTTTTTCTCTTTCAGCACGCATCTGTTTTTCCATAGCATCACGTATTGTCTGAGGAGTATCTATATTTTTGATCTCATATCTTGTTACTTTAATTCCCCATGGATCAGATGCTTCATCAACTGCCTGAACAATTGAAGTATTTATATTATCCCTGGATTCAAAAGTCACATCAAGTTCTATCTTTCCAATTTCTGAACGCATTGTCGTCTGGGCCAATTGAACAATAGCATATTTAAAATCTCTGATACCATAACTCGCCTTAACAGGATCTACAACACGTAAATAGAGGACACCATCAATCTCAACAGAAATATTATCCTTGGTTATACAATTTTGCGGTGGGACATCAATCGCCAGTTCTTTCAGACTATGTTTGTAAGCTACTTTATCAATAAAAGGTAGAAGGATATGAAATCCTGCAAGAAGTGTCCCTGAATACCTTCCCAGCCTTTCTATTACAAAAGCCCATTGATTTGGTACTATCTTTGCTGTCCTGTAAATTGTTACTATAACAACAAATGCAATTATTCCAAAAATTATTTCCATTACAATTTCTCCTTTTTTATTTTTTTAACAATTAATGTCAGATTTTCACTCCCAATGATCTTTACACTTTCACCGGGTGGAATGGATTCTTCAGATTGAGCACTCCAAATAGTACCTTGATATCTAACCTTCCCCCCGACTTCAGCAGGTTGTATAAACTCAACAACAGGTATGATTTTGCCAATTTCGATATTGAAATTTTTACTATCATTCTCACTTTCGGATTTTCCTCTGAAAACTTTTTTTATATATTTTCTTAGAAGTAATAAAGAAAGTATTGATGTAATAGTAAAAGTCATTAATTGAAATGTAAGTGAAAACATATCCCCGAGGATAACAGTAAACAAAGCTGTTAAAAGCGCTCCTATACCAAAGAAAATAATTACAA
>CAYNUG010000079.1:0-10306 GCA_964400545.1 uncultured Clostridia bacterium
GTTATGAATAAAGATGCTTCTTCCCCGGACTGAAAGACCACATCTTCTCTGTGTCTGCTGACAGGGTCTCCCTCTTCGGTCTCAGCAAAACAACTTGAAGAATTGAATATTAAATTTGTCAATACGAAAAAACAGTAAATTTCCCAACAGAAATTAATTCAAATAATTCCGGTAATCTAATATCAGGACGATTCCGTCACGGGATTGAACCTTTTATACAGCTGTGTTATAATAATTATAACTAATTATGTCTTATTTTAAATGATTTCATATTGACTTAAGGGAGAACAAATGTCAAAACCCGATGAATTAAATAAAATTCTTTCAAAATTACAATCAAGTACAAATGATTTTGAGGCCAGTGCAATTATTTCCGAGGATGGGCTGATCATCGCTCATATCTTGCCTCAAGGTCTCTCGGAAACTCAGATAGCTGCGATGAGTGCTGCGATGATGAGCATGGGAGTCAGAACTTCTGATGAATTAAAAAGGGGAAAGCTCCAGCAGTTATTCTTAAAGGGAGAGAACGGATATGTTGTGATCACACAGTCCGGACCTCATTCCGTATTATTAACTTTAACAAGAGAAGATGCAAAACTAGGATTGGTTTTTCTCAGTATGTCAAGAGCGGCTGAGGAGATAGAAAAAGTTTTATCAACTTTTTAGTATCATAGCAAAAAGTTGAATCTATCAGTAAATCCAGATTAAGGAGAAATGACTATGATAGAAATATTTAGCAATGATAAACATAAAAATATTATGTTCAGTGATCTTTCTGTCGGAAATATGATCCAGTCCACACAGCATTTGATAGTGGATGGGGATGATGCAATACTGCTTGACCCGGGTGGCCATAAGGTTTATGCTGCCCTGATCATGAAAATGGTCGATACGATCAGTTCGGTCGCAAACATTAAACATATCTTTTTCTCGCATCAGGACCCTGACATAATTGCCTCAGCAAATGCATGGCTTATGATGACAAATGCAAAAGCATATCTTCCTGAGATCTGGATCAGATTCATCACACATTTCGGTGTTGACGATCTCGTGTTAAAACAGATAACCCCGATCCCTGACAAGGGAATGGACATAATCATGAACGGAAAGAAATTTGTCGCAATACCTGCGCATTTCCTCCATTCTTCGGGTAATTTTCAATTATACGATCCCGAGTCCAAAATACTTTATTCAGGTGATCTGGGAGCTTCTTTCGGTCAAGATTACAATATTGTTGAATCTTTTGAAAACCACATCCAATATCTTGAAGGTTTTCATACAAGATATATCGCCACAGGTGAGCTCCTGAAAAAATGGGCAAAAATGATAAGGAAATATGATGTTGATATGATCGCACCTCAACACGGAGCTGTGATGAAAGGAAAAGATACGATCGAGAAGTATCTGTTATGGCTTGAAGATCTTAAGTGCGGAATAGATCTTATGGATGATAATCTGGTGTTTAAGAATTAAATAAATATTTTTATTATGGCAAAAAATATCATACTGATCATTGATGATGACAAGGTAACAACCGCAGTAATTGAAGAATATCTTACTAATTACGGATTTGTCGTTAAAGTATCACAGGACGGGGATACCGGTATCGGGATAATGAAAGAAACCGACCCTGATCTGATAATCCTTGACATTATGATGCCCGGAAAAGACGGGATGCAGATATTAAAGGAAATAAAACTGACATCTGGATTCACAAACACTCCGGTTATTCTTCTTTCATCTGTTGACAGAACCAATATAAAGGTGAAGGGACTTGAACTGGGAGCAGATGACTATATCACAAAGCCGGTTGATATGGCTGAACTTCTGGCGAGGATACAATTATCCCTAAAAAGATCTTCCAAAAGCAGGGATAATAAAAATATCCTTGAAGGTTCATTGTCGGATTTCACGCTAACAGATCTGCTACAAAGTTTTGAACTGGGAAAGAAAACTTCAACTATCTCATTCCCGGATATGGATGCCGAGATCACTATCAAGAATGGCTTGATCATAAGCTGCAGGCAGGGGACTTTCACAAAAGCAAAGGCTATTAACAGGATATTCTTTCTTGAGAAAGGAAAATTCATCGTAAATTTTGACGATGTCAAAAATAGTAAAGGCAATGAAAAGATACGTATTTTGAGCCTTATAATGAGTAATATAGCTTATATAGATGAGGTGAGATTGATAGTTAACTCACTCCCTGAAAATTTGAAAAAGGTTAGAGTAACACAAGAATTCAACGATCTGATAGGAGTGAATATTACCGGATCTGATGATCCGAAAAGTATTGATGATATCATTGTCGGGATGAAAGGCAATCTCAAGGAGAATGTGGAAGCTTTGATCCAGATAAACAAAGATTTTCCACATCTATTTAACGGAAAGCAATAAATACAGGAGACTGATTTATGGGAAAAATAGTAATGATAGCAAGTCAGAAAGGTGGTGTAGGGAAAACCACTGTGGCATTTAACCTGGCTTACAGTCTTGGCAAAATGGGCAATTCAGTCTTATTAATTGATGGGGACCCTCAGGGAGGTATTGCAATCGCAAGTAACCTGAAAGGGAAAACGGATCTTGGTATTCTGGACATAATCAACGGAAAATGCACTCCTACAGATGCAGTGCAGAGAACCAGAGATAATTCCATGAGCGTTCTTGGAATTGGAGAGTTGTCAACTTCAGATATATTTTTACTTGAAGATAAAGCAAGGAGCGGGGAACTTGGCGCAATTATAAAGGAATTTTCAAAAGATTATCAATATGTAATATTGGATACCCCTGCAGGTGTCGGAACGATCGTTTCATCATTGATGCAGATAAGCAATGATCTTATACTGGTAGTTAATTGTAAGACATTCTCTCTAAAATCTTTACCTCTTTTTCTGAGAACTATCAAAGATATCAAAGACACTCAGAACAAGGAACTTGATCTTAACGGAGTTATAATCAATATGTTCAGAAGCAGCAGTGAATTCGAGAAAAGTATACTTGAACAAATAAAGAAAGTATTCCCGAGGGAAGTATTTTATAATACGATCATTCCGAACAGTGATTATTTTGAAAAAGCCAGCATATATTCCGTTCCAGTCTCAATGATGCCACAGGGAAATATTGCTTCAAAACCTTTTATCGAACTGGCTCTTGAATTAAAAGAGAGAGAAATAAAAAATATTACAGGAGAGCAGGATGAAGATCCAAGCATGGGACTCTTTTAATTTTTCCGAAACAACAAAACTGTTTGCTGAATTACTGAAAGGAACTCCCACAGGTAGAAGTATTTCCGGTAGAAATGAAGAATTTATTACCCAAAAAGTTTTTAATGATCATGAAGGATCTGACATTAATGAAAGAATACAGTTTTTTGAAGGTAATGAAGATGGCTCCAAACTCGGGACCTCAAGTCCTTCAACTGTTAACACATCCGATAAAGGACAAGTCTCTGTGGAAGAACCGGAAGGTGGAAACGTACTTGAGAGATCTTTATCTGGGATGTGCAAAAGAGGGGGATTTCACGGTGCCGTGATCGCTGACCTTGATGGACTGCCTATTGCTGTTTTCAATAGCCCCGTAAATGAAGATATCCTTGCTGCCTATTCAACCATTCTCGGTGAATCATTGGAAAAAGCAGCTTCATTGTTAAATCAACCCGATGCAAACAATCTATCTCTTGATATAAATATTCTTGACAAAATAGTTCTGCGAAAATTCACTCCTGACAAAACATCTTATTATCTTATGGTTATTTCTCCTCAGAATATCGATGAGAGAGCGGAAGTAGAGATAGCTATAAGTCAGGTCTCGCGATTATTACAGTAATAATAAAATTCTATTGAAATATATTAAAATAGAGAATAAATCAAACAGAGAATGATCTAATGACAAAAGCAGATATGGATATATTCAGACCTGAATTCAGGGAAATGATAGACAATATCCCTATCGGACTTTATAAGTCCACTACCGAGAAAGGTTTTATTGGGGTTAACACTTTCCTGATAAATATATTTGGATTTGATAATAGGGAAGATCTTCTAAATATTAATATTTCCGATCTTTACCACTCAAAGAAGGACAGAGAGGAACTGATCCTTCACATTAAAAAGTTCAATATTGTGAAAAACTATGAGATCAGGCTCAGAAGAAAGGACGGTACTCCTTTCTGGGGATCTGTCACAGAAACAGCGATCAAAGATGAATCGGGGAAATTGGATTTTTTTTTTGGAATTCTAGAAGATATCACAGAAAAAAAAGCAAAGGAAAATGAACTCGCCAAGTTGGCCACCCTCGTAAATCAAGCAGCAGTATCAATTGTTTTAACTGATCCCGAAGGGAAAATTCAGTATGTAAATCCCTGGTTTGAAAAGATAACAGGCTATAGTGAAGATGAAGTGAAAGGAGAAAATCCCCGGATATTAAAATCAAAAAATTCAAAATATCCCGAAAACTATTTTGAATCAATGTGGGAATCCATCAATAATGGAGAAAACTGGCTCGGTCAATTCACAAATCAAAAAAAATCTGGAGAGGACTATATTGAAGAAGCTACCATCTTCCCTGTCAGATCAGATACCAGAAAAGAGCTTCTGGGATTCGGAGCAGTAAAAAAAGATATAACAAAACAGATAGAGCTTGAAAGAGAACTTGGGAATTCATTGAGAGAAATGGAGATATTGAAAGAAAGTGCAGAGTCCGCATCAAAATTGAAATCAATATTTCTTGCAAATATGTCTCATGATATCAGGACTCCCATGAATGCCATTATCGGATTTTCAAATCTTCTTAAACAACAAAAACTCAATGAAAAACTCGATGGATATGTGAATAACATTATCCGGTCCGGTAATATCCTTTTAAAACTTATTAACGATATCCTGGATCTCTCAAAGATCGAAGCCGGGCAAATGGATATAACTCAAAGTACATTCTTTTTAAATGAATTGAGCGAAAATATTTATTCCATTTTCAATGCTCAATTCAGTAAAAAAAAATTAAATTTCCGGATAAAGAAGGGAAAGAATCTTCCTGAAAAGATCCATAATGATCAATTCCGAATTCAACAGATCATTATTAATTTTCTGTCAAATTCTCTGAAATATACTGCAAAAGGAGAGGTCAGCCTTAAAATAGGATACATAAAAGGAAAAGACATTATCAGATTTTCAGTAAAAGATTCCGGAATAGGAATCCCTGAAGAAGTTCAGCATAAATTGTTTACACCCTTTTTTTCCAACAGAACCCTTCACAATATAGAAGAATACAGTACCGGACTTGGCCTTGCTATTTGCAAGAATCTGGCTGGACTTTTAAAAGGAAATATTGAAATGAACTCAGAATTTGGGATAGGCTCGGAATTTATTCTGGAGATCCCGACAAACTCGTCTGAAGTTGAAGATATATTGCAACTTACCGAAGAGCATTTCAATTTCGATAACAGTAGTATTATTGATATCGCAAATACAAGTATTTTGATCGCAGAAGACAATCCTGTAAATGCTGAACTTCTTTATGAAGCTCTTGAGACACAAGGATTTCGGAATATTAGCATCGTCAGTGATGGAGAATCTGCTATAGAAACTGCCCTTGAACAATTACCCCAACTGATCATTATGGATAATAAGATGCCGAAAATATCAGGTCTGAAAGCATTGCAGGTCATTAGAAAGAGAGGCTTTAGCAATCCTGTTATAATCCTCACAGCAGATGCTATAGAAGAATTACAGGGTAAAGAAATAAGCGTTATGCCAGAAAGCTATCTAACAAAACCGATAAATTTTGAATTGTTGTTTAAAGAGATCCACCGTGTTTTGAATCTTGATAACGTTGAAGAAAAAAAAACCGAAACAAAAAAAACCAGGGATATAAGATCAAGGCTGAAAATAAATGAAAATATATCTGAAAAAGTTAAGATAGTATTCTTGAAAGATCTCCGGGATAAACAAAAATATCTCACCGGAATTATTGAATCAGGATCAATTATAAAGGAAGCTGAAACTCTCGCTATCATTGCCCATACTTACAAAGGAAATGCAGGATATTTCAGTCTTAGCCCATTTGAATCTCTTGCAAAGGAGCTTGATTCGGAATTTAAGAACACCAATGTATCTGAAAAAACTGTTACAGAACTCACAAACGCCATAAATAAAATGATATCAGATATTATCGAGATCAACTATTCGGACACCTTGGATTGAGGGATTATCTACACTGACACCTTAATTTAAGGGTGGAGATGCATTTAACTGTCAGGATCAGCGAAAGTGCTTACATCTCCCCCGGTCTCAGGAAAGAACTGAATACCAAGATCTCTGGTCTCATTGCCAATACCCATTTTTTTTATATTAAAGATCGGATCAACCTCGATCCCGAGAAAAAATCCTTCTTCGGGTTCTCCTCTTACATGAAGAATAAATTCTCCATTTGAAATAAATTTTTTAGTCTCAACCGGATTACCGTTCTTAAATATTTTTAATAGTTGAAATTGTCCCGGAAGTCTGCCAAGGGGGGCACCGCAAAAAAATTTAAGAGGGATCGACATCCCATTTTTATCCATATGCAGTAATATTCCTGCTTTTGCCCCTGTCCAGACAAAGCCAGTATTTTCTGATTCTTCCCAAAAACCATAATCATACGAAAGGCCTCTGGATGACATTAGTACCGAAGGGTGCAAAGAATTGAAAGTAACAACATTTGACAGGATAAATAAGACCAGAAGAGCTTGTGGGAGAAATCTCCACTTCCATTTATGTGATGATTCAGATCTTTTTGTCCCGGATACTGATATCGCCGTGATCCAGAATAGGATAAATATCTCAGGAAGCCATAGCGAATTACCAACCATCATAACAAGAAGAATAACAACAAATATCTTATAATACCTATCCTTACGCTTCCCTTTTAACAACAGAAAAATAAAGAAAAGAAATGAGAAAAATCCAATAACACCCAGTTCGTCCAGAAAAAGAAGGTATTGATTTAGAGGAAGATCTTCTATAAATTCTTCCCCGTATTTCATATATTTCAGATAGAACAGAAAATTTCCCGCCCCAACTCCCGAGATAGGATACTTTTTTACCATTGGAATAGAATTAACTATCATACTTACTCTTCCGTTTGAAAAATCATCAATTGTATCTAAGAGATCACCATTCCCCTCCCGGAGCCGGGAAGAATCAAATGTATGCTCAAGTCTTTTCACAAGTTCACCACCGGATATTAAAAGAACTACGATCAATATCACCGGCAATATGATTTTATAGATTCTTCTTACTTTACTGAACATTAAAAAAATAAAAGCAAATATTACAAAAATAAATGCAGTTCGGCTTCCCGATAATAATATCCCTGAAAAAGAAATGATCATTGCAGTTATGAAAAAAAATATTCTCCTTTTCTTATCTTTCTTTTGATCATTAGCATCTGATGACATCAGGGTTAAAGCAGAGTATAGAAAAATAACTCCCCCAAAGAATCCGTATCCGTTAAAATCTGAGAACCCGCCATTATACTGATTCATTTTTTTTCCCCACCACTCTAGGGACATGAACCCGTTGTCAATAAACTTCTGGTAAATAGATATGAATACGGAACCTGAATATCCGTATATGATCAACTTAAATATCTCTTCTTTTTTTACAGAATATTTCTTGATCAAAGCAGCAACAAATGGAGTTAATGAGAAAAGAAAAATTGTTATGACAGGAAAAATTATCGCAAATGAATTCCTGGGACTTAGTGGAAGTCCGGGAGCAACAGGGGTATCGGTAAATATCGCCCCATATGGCATAGTAATATTTGACCATCTTAAAAGGACAAAAACAGCAGATACCCAAATTATAACAAGGAAAAAAAGGTAGGAACCCGCCCAGCTGATCTCTTCAAACAAGGGAGCTTCCTTTTTGAAAAATGAACCGATTATGATACCGGACAGGAAGAAGAGGAGTGTCGCCATAAGATTAAACGGATATCCGTTAAAGAAGAAAGCAGGGATGGAATTGATGATGGGTATTAAAATGAAAAAGGTCTTCAATCCCCAACCGGAAGGAAGAAAAGATATCACCGTCCCGATTATCAAAAAAAATATCGGAATGAACATGAAACCTATATGAATGACTATAGTATAAAATGACACTATCAGAGCAACAAAAGCTAGAATATAAAACACCTTATCTATTCTGCTAATATGCATTCGGGTCGCCTTTAATACCTCGCCATACTGTAAGAAAGATTATTCGTATATCAAACCAGAAAGACCAGTTCTCAATATAGAACATATCATATTGTATTCTTTTCTCAAGTAATTTTTTTTCAGAAGTTGCACCTCTGAATCCGCTAACCTGAGCCCATCCGGTTATTCCGGGTTTGACAAGATGCCGTAGCATATAATTATCTATATTATCTTTAGACTCGATATTCATTGGAACCGCATGGGGTCTGGGACCAATCACAGACATATCACCCTTAAGAACATTAAAGAACTGTGGCAGCTCATCAAAACTTGATCTTCTCAGAAATTTTCCGAAAGGGGTTACCCTCATATCATCCTTTGTGGCCTGGATGAATTTTCCGTTCTTATCAAGATCCTGACTCCCTTTCACCATTGATCGGAATTTATAAAGAATAAATTTCTTATTCTTTCTTCCCCACCTTTCCTGCTTAAAAAAAACAGGACCCCGTGAGCTTATTTTTATTATTAAGGCAATAAGAATACCCATCCAGGAAAATACGAATATCAGAAAAATAAATGAGAATACAATATCAAATCCCCTTTTAACAATACGCCAGTGCAATTCATCCAGGGGCTCACTCCGGACATCAATGACAGGAACATTATTAAAGAAAGAAAATTGATACTTGCTGGAAATAAATCTGAAATATTCCGGGATAATTCTCGTCCTGACCGGAAATCCGGTAAGGACCTTCATAACTTCATCAAAATTTCCACTTTCCTTCCCGTTCAAAGCTATCAGAACCTCGTCAATCTCATATTTTTCTATTATATTTCCGATATCCTTAAATTTACCCAGATATTCAAGATCATTTTCAGCAGGATCATCAGCAACAAACCCGATCAGATTATATCCTGTTATTGATGATTGTTCCGGACTCCCGATGATCTTATTCCCGACATTATTACTTCCGATCACAATAACATTCTTTTTAATACTCCCTTTGCGAATGAGAATTCTCCGGATCATTCTGAACAATACCCTTACCAACAGTATTCCTGACAACAGGAACGCCAGATATAGCATCATAAAGAATCTGGAGAGAAGAATATTCTTAAGTGAGAAAAGTATTAATACACCGGTAACAAGTTGAATAACAACATTTTTGGTAATTGCAAAGAACTCGGGAAGAAAGTTGAAGTTCTTCATATCATCATAAAGAAATGTTACTTTAGCAGAGAAGAACCATATTATAAGAAACAGCAAAATTGTAAAAGTTTCAGGCAAACTTATCAGCCCCAACTTTTCCTGTAAGATCTCAGGAAGTCTGTTCCTTGAAATAAAATCTGCAGAAAAAAAGGAAATAACAAGAATTACAACATCTGTAAACAGAGAAAGATAATAAAAAGATCTTCTCATGGCATCCATAATATGTTCTCAGGGCCTTCCCGGTCCTAACCCCCTTTAGGGGATAAATAAAAATCCCGATACCAATCTATAAATTTCCCAACTCCGGTCTCAACCGGCGTAGCAGGTCTGTAACCGGTATCAGCCTCAAGATCTTTTGTGTCTGCCCAGGTCTTCACAACATCTCCGGGTTGAATTGGCATCATCTTCTTTTCACCTTCTTTGCCCAATTTCTTTTCCATAACACCGATAAAATCCATCAGTTTCACCGGTTTACCATTTCCTATATTGTAGATCTTGTAAGGTGCTGTACTTGAAGAAGGGTCTGGGTTTAAACCGTCCCAATTTGGATTACCTTTTGGAGGTCTCACCAGAACTCTTTTTATTCCGTTCACAATATCATCTATATATGTAAAATCTCTCTCCATTTTCCCGTAATTGTAGACCTCGATCGGTTTTCCTTCAAGAATATTTCTGACAAACTTAAACAATGCCATATCGGGTCTTCCCCATGGGCCGTAGACCGTAAAAAATCTGAGACCGGTAACCGGTATCCTGTAGAGGTAACTATAACTGTGAGCGAGAAGCTCATTCCCTTTTTTGGTTGCGGCATAAAGACTCACGGGATGATCCACATTGTGGTGGGTCGAAAATGGCATAACTTCATTAAGTCCGTACACGGACGAACTGCTTGCATAGACAAGATGACCAGTTTTATAATTTCT
>CAYNUG010000080.1:0-10047 GCA_964400545.1 uncultured Clostridia bacterium
GCAGCAGACCCATTGTCAATCTCTGCCACTGGACCATGGTCTGTAGTAGCAGCAGGCCCACTGTCAGACCCTTGGCCCAAAGGACTCAAATAACATTTTAATTACTCCGAAGTGCTCATAACTCACAAAAATAACACATTGCGTCATTCTTA
The DNA here is from genome assembly GCA_964400545.1 of uncultured Clostridia bacterium. Lineage (GTDB taxonomy): Bacteria > Acidobacteriota > Aminicenantia > UBA2199 > UBA2199 > UBA647. Next base: position 153 of record CAYNUG010000080.1, read on the forward strand.
AAGATGATTCACGAAAAGTCGATTTTAGAAAGTTTCTAGAATTTACTCCCACATCTTAGAAACCGTTGAGGACCTGCCTGGCCACGGCTAACCAAATGAGTAATAAGAATGCAACTTTTAGTCCAACTTAAAAACACATCTTTTTGAGGCCGCATTTGTAAACTAATTGTAGGGTGTTTTATAATGAATTTATGTTAACTGTAATTATAGTTTTTAATTCTTTACTTACTTTATTATTAACATATTCTTTATAATTTTCAGAAGCAACAACTTTGACATTAAAATCTTTTACCTTCCCGTATTCAATTATTCTGTGTATATCCCATTCCTTACCTCGACCTAATCTGAAGTTCTCACCGACAATCAAATATTTCATATGAAAAACATCCAACAGGTATTTGTTAATAAAATCTTGACCATCCATTTTGTATATATCCGCAAAACTCATATATTCAACTTTGTCGAATCCAATTGATCCCAGTACCTTTTTCTTTTGTTCATCTGAAAAGATCAAAAAGTCCTCAATCTTAAAAAACAATTTTGGATTAGGATGAAAAGTTAGCAGAACCGAGCCCAGCGATTCCGATGAGACGATTTTTAAAGTATTCTCAATTATTGATTGATGCCCTAAATGAAAACCATCAAAATTCCCAATAGCAATGGCATTTCCGGATCTTTTTTCCATATCATTATTTCACATCAGTTCTTACTGGTGATTGTTGTGTCGATCTCAAATATATCAGTACTATCGATTGGTTTCATTGGTGAAAAAAATGATACCAGAAGAATAATTAATAAGATCAGAATATATGCCCATTGCAGCATATTTATTTTTTTCCCAACTACAACTTTTTTCTGAGATAAGAGTTCCTGTTCTAATTCTTCTACAACCTTACTCTCCTTTTTTTGAATTATATTCTTTTTCAGCAGATTATATATGCTTTTGTAAACTTTGTATTTATTGAATATCCCCATCTCCACGAGGTTCAATACAGTATTTTCTCCATTAATAAATTTCAGTAAACCCAGCTCACCATCGGTCAAATATACTTTATCATTGTCACTTTTCGGGTCATCATGCTCATTTATGATCTCGATCTTTAATGAATCTATTTCGGATGGTTCAAAGATTATTTTTTCATCCGGGATCTGCTCTGTTATCAGAGGCCATTCATCAAGCATCTGAACACCTTCCATAATGATATTATCAGTAGAAAGAGGCTCAATTATTCTCATGGAAGGATCAATTATTTCCAGTACCTTAAAGTTATAATCACCTTTCTTCCACTTGAAGAGAGAAAGAATTATTTCCGTTGCCTGGGTGTGGAGAGCTTCAGAAATCGTACTTTCACCTATCAGTCCCATGCTGAGCAGGATCTCGCCTATCTTTTGATTCGTCCTCTTTTGAATTGAAAGTGCCCGATCCAGCATTTCTTCACTTATAAGATCCTGTTTTACCAGAACAGATCCGGACCTGAGCTCTATTTTCTTCGGAAATGAATCAACTCCGACAATAAGCCCTTTTTCAAAAACCAGAGTTGTAAATGCATTGTCGTTTGTGAAAGTGAGCAGGCCGCTCTTTTTCTGATAAGAGATCAACTGAAGTATATCAGGGACCTTAAAATCCCTCAGGGTGCCTTTAAAAGCCATCTGAATCCCCCTTGACCGAATAAAGATTTATCAGAAGATATAACAATGCAGCAATAACGGAAGTAACATTGAAAATAATAGGATAGCTAAGGAATATATTCTTGAAAATTATTTTACCGGCTATTGAAAATGATGCAATTGAGTAAAAAACTATTAAAAGTGAAATAAAAGACAGATATTTTTCTTTAAAAACAAGGTTTATTCCCGGAAAGAACAATGAAAAGAACCCTATTAAGATCCCTTTCAAGAAATTTTTCTTTCTTATTTTCTCCTCTTTAGCGATCTTTGCTTCCAGGAATATAACATCCTTAATCATAAACAGTTGATAACAATCACTACAAAACTTATTACTGGCATCTACAGCAGTTTCTTTTATTATTTTGCCGCATTTTGAACATCTGGTGCTTTCACCGAGATTAGAAAATAGTAATTTAATAAAATAAATGTAAAGCAGTAAAATAAGTGTGAAATACAAAACAGGAAGTTTAATGAATTCTTTAAGTATAGAGGATACAAATGATAGAGGAGAAAAACTGTCTTCGGAAGAATTCAATGCCCGCCTTTTTAATAATCCGGAATTCGGTATGATCTCTTTTATTTTATGAACATTATTTTTAATGAGTTTTATTTCCGGAAATCTTTCCGCATAAGAATTAAACACCTTCTCATTTTTTTGCAATGCAAGTACAGCCGTAAAATTATGAATAGCAACCTCATTATGATCACTTATATCAAGTGAATTCTTGAAATATTTCATACTCTCTTCATAATTTCCCGATTTATAAAAAATATTTCCTAAAAGATTATATTTGAATACACTCTTGTATCTTTCCCCCGTTGAAAGGAGAATATCGAGCGCTGAATTATTGTTTTTGTTCTCATAATAAGAAAATGCAAGATAAACCTTCAACTCATTATCAAATTTCGAATAATCTAATTTAGAGAAAAATTTTCCACCATTTACTTCCTTAACAACATCATAACTGTCACTCCTGATACTATTATCTAAAAAGGAACGGATACTGAAAAATACGGAAAAAATAAATATAAGGACAATTATAATCGTTGTCGCACGTTTTTCATGCCTTGAGAGAAAGGTCCAGAACAATCCGGATATTAAAAAAGGAAATATCATCCATCCCGAAAGAAATATGATCGGCCAAAGAAGAGTTATTGAGAAGATTATTATCTTTTTCAAAGATGTTGAACTATTTTCCACATTCAAAGCATCATTTGAAAATACTTTAAAATATTTTAAAAAAAGTATTAATGCAAAAATAAAAAAAATAAAAATTGATGCAAAATATGTTGATGAGAATGCTAGGAAGATAATTGCAAAAAATGAATCATTATTTTTAATAAGAGATAAGAGTTGACCTCCAAAATTTTTTATATCATAAAAATAATTCCCCTGTTTCTGTTTGAGATTTTCGATTTTATTGTAAATTTCCCAATGGTTCTCTGAATTGTCTTTCACCTTATTGTATACTTTGATAGCTTCTTCGGTTTTCCCATCTTTAAAAAAATTGTCGCCAATATTTTCAAGTTCTTTTACCGCTTCATCTAATTTTTTTCGTGAAAGTTCCTTAAGGTCAAAGTCTGCAAGAGATTTAAAAAACGCTCTGTCATTGCCAACATAATAGTAATATTTCAACTTCAGAACATTACCAAACGAATTATTGGCATTCAAATTGAGAAAAAGCATGATCAAAACAAAAAAAATGAAAAATTTATAACGGAATCTCACTGAACGATCCTTTCTTCAAATTTATTCTTAAATACCGTATTGAGATTGTTTATGACATCATTCAAAAATTTTTCTTCATTGTCTGCAAGGTTACCACGGGTCTTTTTCTCAAGTTCCTCTAAAAGTGAAATAAAAAGTAAGGAATTTTCCTTATCAATCTTTGAATCATTCGATACGGGATCATTTATTTCTCCCATGTTCATCATTGCCTGTGTTGTTAACAATAACACTATTGATTTGAATTCAGCTTTCATTTTTATCTAAGTCAAATATTTTTTTATTGTTATTAATTAAAAAAAATATTATCATTGAACTTCTATTTTTATAACACTTTTGGAAAAAGAAAACAAGATGAATGAATTTGATAAACTATTGAAAATAATGGAAGTTCTAAGGGATCCATTGAAAGGATGTCCATGGGATAAGGTCCAAACCATCAAAAGCCTTAAAGAATATATTCTTGAAGAAGCATATGAACTAATTGATGCTATTGATAATGATGACACAGAAAATATTACCGAAGAATTAGGAGATCTTCTTCTTCAAATAATTTTCATTTCTCAGATCATGAAAGAGTCCGGTAAATCTTCTATAACTGAGGTCATACTGACACTTAGCAGGAAACTTATAACGAGACATCCTCATGTTTTCGGAGACACTAATGTCAAAACTGCGGAAGAAGTAAAGAATAATTGGGAGAAAATCAAAAAAAAAGAAAAAAAAAGAGACAGTATTCTTTCGGATTACCCGGAATCAATGCCTGCACTTTCCGCAGCCAAAAGATATGGCGAACAGGCATCTTCTATAGGATTCGACTGGAGAGAGCCCGAAATTGCCCTTAAGAAAGTTGAGGAAGAACTGGAAGAGCTTAAAATTGAGATCGGGAAATCGGATAAAAAAAGAATATCAGATGAACTCGGGGACCTCTTATTCTCGATAGCCAATGTGGCAAGATTGACCGGTATAAATCCGGAATTTGCCCTGAAAGATGCAAACAAAAAATTCAAAAGAAGATTTCGTGCACTGGAACAAAAAATGATCAAACTCGATCTCCCAATCAGATCTGCTGATCTTGATCAAATGAACGATATCTGGGACCAGGTCAAAGAAGAAGAAAATGATTCTTAATGTTCTACCTCATTAAGATCTTCCTTCGAAAGCATATTAAACCAATTCTCAACTTTATCCTCGCTATCAAATAGTTCATTGGATATCCCTGAAATATCGAAGTCCCGATAAACCTGTTCGGAAATGAATATCTTAGCTTCACTTTTAAGTGCAATGGCAACTGCATCAGATGGCCTGCAGTCAAGGATCTTTGAATTAATGCCATTACCAATATGAAGCTCAGCGTAATATGTATTATTTAATATCTCGTTTATTATTACTTTATCGACTCTGTATTCAAGATCTATTATCAAAGAATTCAGAAGATCGTGTGTCATAGGTCTGGGAGATGTTATTTTTTCCAATTCGATCGTTATACTATTCGCTTCTGAAATTCCTATCCATATAGGTATTATTTTTTCAAATCTATCCGGTTTCAATAGCATTACCGGCATTTTCGATACAGGATCAAGAACTAACCCCATTAATTTTACTTCTATCTGTTCATGCATTTATGATTTATATAGTATCAAAAAGCACTTTTGTCAATCTTATCAGAATGATTTAATGAAATTATAAAGCAATCTTATCCCGAATCCTGTAGCTCCTTTCACATTAATATATTCACTTCCTTTTTCAAGAAAAGCTGTCCCGGCAATATCCAAATGGGCGAAAGGGATCTTCCCTGAGAACTCATTTAGAAATAGCCCTGCTTTTATTGATGAAGCATTTCCGTAATCGCTATTCTTCAGATCGGATATTTCTGACCGAATACTCTTCAAGTAGTTACGATACATCGGCATTTGCCACACATATTCTCCAGAATCATCTCCGGCTTTCTTTAGTTTTTTCCACAATACATTGCTATGAGTAAATAAACCGGCAATTGAATTTCCTAAAGCCGAGACAATAGAACCTGTTAATGTGGAAAGTTCTACAATATAGTCCGGTCGGCCTTCGGAAGCCATTATGATCGCATCTGCCAGAACCAATCGACCTTCTGCATCAGTATTCATGATCTCAACACTTTTCCCATTCCTGAATACAATAATGTCATCAGGTTTATAAGAACCGGAACCAGGCATATTCTCGGCTAGAGGAAGAAATGAAGTCACTTTAACGGGAACTTCCAAATGCGAAATAAGATCAATTATACCCAGGGCAGTAGCTGCGCCTGACATGTCAGATTTCATAGTACTCATATATGAACCGGTTTTAATGTTAAGACCTCCTGAATCATACGTTATCCCTTTTCCGACCACAGCTATGTTTTTCTTATAATTTTTCGGAGTATAACTGATTTTAACTAATGCAGGCTTGTTTTTTGATCCTTTACCCACATTCAAAAGGCCGTTTAGTTTTTCTTTTTCCAGTTTTTTTCCTTCATATATTTCAATACTGACATTATCCCTTCCTGTCAAATCTTCCGCCTTTAACTTTAAATATTCAGGAGTTACAACATTTGGGATCTCATTTATAAGGTCGCGGACAGCGGTGACAACAGAAGAGACTTCTGTTCGCTCTTTCAATATACTACTGATCTCTTTTTTTTCATTTACAAGCACTCTGATGACTTCGGGCTCAAAATGATCTTTTGAGGAAATATATTTTTTAAAGTTATATGCATTTAAATACAGATAGTCTATAAAATTTTCGATCTCTACCTTGTTCATCTTCAAATCCTGTGCAAGATCAATAACAGATGTTTTAAGCTTAAGATCTTTTATTACAGAAATAATATTCCTGGCGAGTTTTCTTATGGAATCACTATTGATAGATTTTCCTACTCCTAAAAGCATGAGAACAGAATCTTCCTTAAGGCCTGTACTACAGATCAACTTTTCACCTTCGGATCCGATAATTTTTCTTTTTTTTAAACAAAGATCAGCTCCCGGGTACTTTTTTTTTACTTCTTTCAACGATACGGTTCCTGAAACAGGGAAAATTATCATCCCTTTTTCAGAAAAATCTTTTTTTGAATCTATTTTGATTAACATAAATTGATGTTATTTAAAAATGGAATTATTGTCAAAATTTAATATATATTTTCACTTTTCTAATAAATTTATTTTTAAACTAATCTTTTATTGACTATACCACCCTTGTATGATAATTTTTTCTCTTTCTTGCTTTAGAATTAAATTTATGACAAGGAGTATAAAATGAGTAAAAATATGTCAACAATTGATGGAAATACGGCTGCTACCCATGTTGCTTATGCTTTTAGCGAAGTTGCTGCAATATACCCGATAACACCTTCTTCAGGTATGGGAGAAATGGCTGATGAATGGGCTGCTTATGGAAGAAAGAATATCTTTGGACAAAAGTTGGATGTTGTTGAAATGCAATCTGAAGGAGGAGCTGCAGGCTCGGTTCATGGAGCTTTATCAGGTGGTTCCCTTACTACAACATTTACAGCATCTCAGGGATTACTTTTAATGATACCGAACATGCATAAAATTGCAGGTGAAATGCTTCCAACCGTATTCCATGTTTCAGCAAGATCTCTTGCCGCTCAATCCTTGTCTATCTTCGGTGACCACTCTGATGTCATGTCAGTAAGAAATACCGGTTTTGCAATAATGGCAGCGTCAAACATACAGGAAACGATGGACCTCGCATTAGTTTCACATTTGTCAACTCTGAAATCATCTGTTCCCTTTGTAAGTTTCTTTGACGGGTTCAGAACTTCTCATGAGATACAGAAAGTTGAAATGATAGATTACGAGACCATGTCCTCTATGGTTGAAATGAAATATGTTGAAGATTTCAGAGAAAGAGCATTGTCACCTGACCGCCCTGTCCTTAAGGTCGGAGCTCAAAATCCGGATGTTTATTTCCAGGGTAGAGAGACAGTCAACAGCTATTACGACAAAACACCTTCGATTGTTAACGAGTATATGGATGAGGTCTTCAAAAAAACAGGAAGGAGATATAATCTTTTTGATTATATTGGAGCTGAGGATGCCGAGAATGTTATCATTTCCATGGGATCATCTTGTGATACAATCGAAGAAACAGTAAATTACCTTAACTCAAAAGGTGAAAAACTGGGACTTATAAAAGTAAGACTTTACAGACCTTTTTCAATTGAATTTTTCCTTTCCTCACTTCCTGAGACGGTCAAGAGGATCGCTGTCCTTGACAGGACTAAAGAACCCGGTTCGATAGGAGAACCATTATATCTTGATATCGCAACTGCCTTAAGGGGAAAAGATATAAAAGTGATCGGAGGAAGATATGGACTTAGTTCGAAAGAATTTACTCCTTCAATGGTTAGAGATGTTTTTGAACATTTGAAAAATGATGGCTTCCATGGCTTTACAGTAGGTATTAACGATGATGTTACAAACAAATCTATTAAGAAAGGTGAGGTTATTTCAACTGAACCTGATGATATAAAGAGATGTATATTCTGGGGGCTGGGTTCTGATGGAACCGTAGGAGCCAATAAAAACTCGATCAAGATCATAGGAGATAACACTGACATGAATGCTCAGGGATATTTCTCGTATGATTCAAAAAAATCGGGTGGAATAACAGTTTCATATCTAAGATTCGGAAAAAGTAAAATCCTTTCTACTTACCTGATAACGAAAGCAGATTTTATTGCATTACATAATTCTGCATATATTGGAAGATATGACATCCTTAAAGAAATAAATGATGGCGGTACATTTTTGCTGAACTCAAATCTTCCGAATGATGAAGTATTCTTCCACCTTACCAGGGAGATGCAGGAAACAATTATAAACAAAAAACTCAAATTTTATAATATTGATGCTTTAAAGATCGCAAATGAAGTAGGTTTGGGAAACAGGATCAATACGGTAATGCAAGCTGCATTCTTTAAGGTATCGGGAGTGCTCGAGGAAGAGAAAGCAATAGAATTAATTAAAAGTTCTATTAAGAAATCATTTGAATCGAAGGGAGATAAGATCGTAAAGATGAACTGGGCTGCAGTTGACAAGACAAGCGAAGCATTAAATGAGATAAATTATCCGAAAGATATAACTAAAGTCGACAAATTCTATTCCCCGCATCCTCTTATCGATGAGAACGAAAAAGGATTTTCCAAAGATGTTATTGAAAAGATCATGCACCTTGACGGAAACTCGATACCTGTTTCTGCAATGCCTCTGGATGGTAAAGTCCCGACCGGTACTGCAAAATTGGAGAAAAGAGGAATTGCCCCTATGGTACCTAAATGGATAGCGGAAAACTGTATCCAATGCAATCAGTGTTCATTTGTATGCCCTCATGCTGCAATCAGAGCGAAACAGATAGATCCTGAAGAACTCAATGATGCTCCGGATTCATTCAATACCATCAAATCCTCTACCAGAAACGAAAAAGATCTCAGATTTAAGATACAGATTTATACTGAAGACTGTACCGGATGTGGAAACTGTATCGAGGTATGTCCTTCCAAAGAAAAATCTCTCGTTTTCAGTCCAATTGATGATGAAAGAGATAACGGAGAAATTGAAAATGCTGTTTTCTTTGACGAACTTCCTGATAACATCCTGGATGGTGTAAAATTAGCATCTATTAAAGGTACACAATTTAAAAAACCCCTCTTCGAATTCTCAGGTGCATGTGCAGGTTGTGGAGAAACTGCATATGTCAAATTGGCAACACAATTATTCGGGGATAGAATGATCATTGCAAACGCTACAGGATGTTCTTCAATTTACGGTGGAACTTTTCCTACAACTCCTTATACGAAGAATAAAGAAGGCAAAGGTCCGGCATGGGCAAATTCACTATTCGAAGACAATGCTGAATACGGATTCGGAATGAGACTTGCGGTTGATGCCAACAGAAGACAATTAAAGTGGAATGTTGAAAAAATACTGACAATGGGAATTTCAGGATCTTTTAAAAACCTTCTTGAAAAAAGTCTCGAACTTTGGGATACCGGTTATGAAGAAGCTTCTGATAATTCGGAATTGATCAAAGATGCTTTAAATTCGGAAACCGGTGCCGATCCCGATACCAAAAAAGTTTTACGGAAAATATCCGAACTTAAAGATTATTTTACAGATAAATCCGTATGGTGTTTTGGCGGTGACGGCTGGGCATATGATATTGGCTATGGCGGACTGGACCATGTTCTTGCTTCAGGAAAAAATATCAACATACTTGTTCTTGATACAGAAGTGTATTCAAATACAGGCGGACAATCTTCAAAAGCAACGCCACTGGCTGCTGTCGCTAAATTTGCTGCAGCAGGTAAAAGGACCGGCAAAAAGGATCTTGGCCTTATCAGTATGAGTTACGGTAATATTTACGTTGCCTCCATAAGTATCGGTGCAAATATGAACCAGGCAATAAAAGCTTTCTCTGAAGCAGAGAATTACAATGGGCCTTCTCTAATAATTGCATACT
>CAYNUG010000081.1:0-10023 GCA_964400545.1 uncultured Clostridia bacterium
TCCCATTGCTGTAAATATTGATTTGAAATTCAGAAATGATATTAGTGAAGATATCGATATTTCTTTCTCTGCAGGTGCCGATGCATTCAATATTTCAGATATCCTGGCATGCGGAATGATGCCTGTAACGGTTTCTTCCGACATTCTTAAACCGGGTGGCTATGGAAGGATCAGACAATATCTTGTAAATATTGCAAATGTCTTGAAAAACTCTGAGAGTAAAACTATTGAAGAGTTCACCATAAGCAAGAGCGGGAACAACAAGCTTTCACTAGGGAAAGCCGCTCTCAAAAATCTCACTTCCTATGCGAAAGAAGTAATTACTTCAAAGAAATACAGGAAAGAAGGATTTGTGAAAAAAAACACAAAGACCGGAAGAGAACTTCAGATGTTCGATTGTATAAATGCTCCCTGCATCGATTCCTGTGGTACTTCCCAGAATATCCCCGAATATTTGTATTTAACATCAACAGGAAAATTTGATGAAGCATTTAAAACTGTACTAACGACAAATTCATTTCCAAATACGACAGGAATGGTATGCGATCATCAATGCCAGACAAAATGCACACGATCCAATTACGACAATCCCCTGAAGATAAGGGAGATCAAAAGATTCCTTGCAGAGAATTACGGGAATAATTCATTGAACATCACCGATCATGATGACAGATCGGTTGGATCTGTCGCAATAATCGGTTCCGGCCCCTCGGGTTTGTCATGTGCCCGCTATCTATCTGAGGCAGGTTTTATCGTAACAATTTTCGAACAGGATTCTAAGTCAGGAGGAATGATAGAGAAAGTGATCCCTGATTTCAGGCTTGGGAAGGAAGCTCTTTTTAAGGATATAACCAGAATCCTGGAGAATAAAATAAATGTCCAATATAATAAATATATAGATTCAGAACAATTGAATAAGATAAAAAGTGAGAACGATTTTGTATATATTTCCACCGGAGCACCAGAGAGTATTAAACTTGAGATAGAAGGAATTAATTCTGAGGGGGTTCTTGATCCACTTTTTTTTCTGTCAAAAATAAAATCCGGGGAAAAACTGAATATCGGAAAGAGAATAGCCGTGATAGGCGGGGGAAACACTGCGATGGATTCCGCAAGAACCGCACTCAGAACAGCAGGTCAAGATGCGGAAGTTTCAATACTTTACAGAAGGACAAAAAAGGAAATGCCAGCCGACAGCAATGAGGTTATATCCGCACTCGAAGAGGGGGTCATGCTCACAGAACTTGTCGCCCCTGAAAAAATCCTTACAAACGATCAGGGGAAAGTTGCAGGATTAAGATGTTTCAATACACTTCTTACAGATCCGGACAAGAAAGGTAAAAAATACCCGGTAAAGATAGAAAACTCAGAACACGATCTGATTTTTGACACAATTATTCCGGCTGTTGGACAAAGATCTGCCCCTGCCCTGTTTGAAGAAGGGGTACTGACTCTTATCAGGGATGGAAGACTTTTCAGAGATGGCAATGTGTTCGTCGGAGGAGATGCAGGACCGGGGGCATCTACTGTTGTAAACGCAGTGGGAGATGGCAAAGAAGCAGCAGAACTTATTGTCAAGGCGGCCGGATTATCTCCTCTTAATGATACTCCGGCAATAAAAAGGGATATCTCGATAAAAGAACTCAGAATTCGGAAAACAGAAAAAATTTTCAGCAAACCGCTTAAGGTACTGCCTCCCGAACAAAGACTTGTTAAAGGTCCTGTAATTTCAGTGATGAGCCGGGATGAAGCTGTAGCAGAAGCATCCAGATGTCTCTTATGTGACGAACTATGTGACATATGTGTGACCGTATGCCCTAACAGGGCAAACATCTCATACAGTAGCGATCCTTATGTTGTCGAGATCCCTATCTTCGGTCGGAACGGGGATAATATAGAAATTATAGGAGAAGAAAAATTTTCAATCTCCCAGGAAAATCAGGTTCTGAATATCACCGATCTATGTAACCATTGTGGAAATTGCACAACATTCTGTCCTTCATCGGGAATTCCTTTCAAGGATAAACCGAGAATTGCACTTTCACGGGATAGCTTCGCAAGAGAATCCCGGGTATTCGGTATCTTCACTGAAAAAAAGAATAAAACTATAGTTTACAAAAACATTGAAGGCAATATAAACGCCCTTATAGAAAAAAACAATTCATTCCAGTTTGTTTCAAATACTTTTAAAATTGAACTGACAAAAAAAAGGATGAAAATAGTAGAGATCGAATTTTCCGATCATGGGAATACCCTTCCGGATATGAGAATATCTGCTACAATGCATTTCCTGATCAATTCAATTCCTGAATATCTTTTCATGTCGGGTGAGAAAATCCAAACACCCTTTTGATGGAGACAAAAAAGATGTATACTTTAAATGAACGGGAGAGATTTGAATGTCCAAACTTAAACGATTCGGTGTTTCACTGAGTACTGACCTGCTTGACAAATTTGACGAACTAATTGAAAACAAAGGCTATAAGAACAGATCGGAAGCAATCAGGGACCTTATAAGAGAAGACCTTATTTCCGAAGAGTGGAGAGCAGGCGAAAGAGAAACAGTAGGTGTGTTCAGTCTCATTTACGATCATCATAAGAACGACCTTTCTCAAATTATCAACAACATTCAACATGACAATCTAAATATAATCAGAGCATCAACACATATTCATATAGATCATACAAACTGTCTGGAAGTTATAATTCTTAAAGGAAGAAGTAATGAGATCAGGGAACTTACAGATCTTCTTTCCAGTACAACAGGAATTAAGCATGGCAAATTAATTATGACCTCAACCGGGATCGGCCTTTCCTGAATTTTTAAATGGCTTCTGGAAATCACCTGTAAACAAATGCTACTTCCAGAGAATTGTTTTCCATAAGATTTTTATCAGATAGTATTTTTTCAGACCTTCCTATCGTTTCAATCACATTATTATTCAATATCATTACTCTGTCACAAATCTCATTGATCAGATTAATATCGTGACTTACTACTAGTTTTGTCCCTTTAAAATCTTTGATCAGTCCTGTTAATTCCTTCCTCCCTCCCGGATCCAATTCATTTGAAGGTTCATCAAGTAGCAGGATCTCCGGTTTCCGGGCAAATGCAGCAGCAAGGCAAACCCTCTTTTTCTGACCGAGACTAAGATGGTGACTGCTCCTCAATTCAAAACCCTCAAGCCCGGTTGAAACCAGGGATTTTTTAACAACCCAAGCCATTTCATCATCTGAGAAATTAAGTTTATCCAAGCCAAAAGATATATCTTCTTCAACATGAGGCATGAATAGCTGGTCATCAGGATTCTGAAAAACAAAACTCATTTTCTTTCTGATATTATTGATACTTTTTTCCGATTTCAATTCCCCGTCAATGAAAACATCCCCACTATTATTAACCAAACCGGATAATGCAAGAAGAAGTGTCGTTTTCCCCGATCCGTTAGGCCCGATAATCCCGAGAGATTCTCCTTTCGAAACATTAAATGAAATATTCCTGAATACTTCAATTCCATCAGGATATGTATAGCCGGCATTTTTCACTTCGATTATCATCATTGAAATCCCCCATTCCCGTCATATCCTCTCATTAACATTGCCTGATAAACTCTCTCCGCCCTCTCATAACTCTTAATAAACAGGACCGCAAGTATCTGGCTGTATATTCTGATATTCCTGACTCCTCCTCCTTTGCCGGATCTTAATTTTACTGCCCTTACCATCTTCTCCATCTCTCCTGTCAGCAGAAAAAAATACCGATACATAAACGACAGTATCATAAGCACAACCCGGGGGAAATGCCAACTGGACAAGGTTTTTATTATATCTGTGAACTGTGTGACCGAAATAAGGAGAATAATAGAAAAAATACTCAAAAATGATCTCACAGACAGGATCATTGAACGGTTTAACCCAAATTCCATAAAAATAGAATTAAGCAGTATCACCGGTAGGACCAGAGGCAGAATTATAAGTGTTTTTTTCAAAACATATGTTACAGGTACTCTGGAGACGATCAAGATAAAAAATAATATCAAGGTTATAGGAAGTGCTGCATAAGATAAATAATCACCGGACAATGAAGTAAGAATGAGAATAATGAATAAAGTAAATAACAGCTTAGCCCCGGATGGCAAGTTATGAATCGGAGTAGAAAATCCGCTGTATTGATCCCAGAAAGAGTGCCTCATATTTTTTTCAATGTAAGCAGTCCGGGTTTGAGACTTTTGATCATCCTGAGCATTAGAATAGTTATAAAACCTTCCCCTGCTCCTGCAAATAGATGAGCAGTTAACATGGCGATCATCCCAGCCTTCAATGGAATTGTTCCGGAGAGGATCAGTTCGGTAGCACAAACTGCAGCTGAAATTATAACAACTAAGAACGATACTATAAATATTCCCGGAAAATAAAACTTCCCCTTAAACATTCTGGAAATATAATAGCCGGGAATTGCCTGAATAACAGCAATATTCATAATATTCGCACCAGATGTTATTATTCCACCATGCTGGAAAAGGAATGCCTGCAGAAGAACAGCAGAAGCTGTTATCAGAAAACCTGATAACGGTCCAAGGAGAATTGAAATCAGAACAGCACCGGAAAGGTGGACCGATGTTCCGCCGAAAACAGGAAAACTCAACAACTGTGCTGTAAAAACAAATGCTGCCGATAATCCCATAAGGGGAACCCTCTCAGGTTTTATTTCTTTATCCAATTTTTTTACAGCTAGATACATTGCCGAAACCGACACTGCACCTGTCGATATTATGACCGGTAGAGAGAGGAACCCGTCAGGAATGTGCATCACGACCTCTCTTCCGTTCTCTTATTGTTAAAACAAAGAACAATATTCCCGTAAGTCCGAATATCACAGAGATTCCGGACAAAATCTTCACCCTCCTTCCCGGGAGATCATAATCCTCATTTCTATTAACAACCTTTAAGTTTTTCATTAAGATCGACCTGATCCCGCCATGTCCCATCCCGTCATTAATTTTAATTTTCCATTCTCCGTCAATGTCAGGAAAAAAGAGAAAACATCCGTTCTTATCGGTCAAACCGCTCTGAAATGGTTCGCCATCGGGTGAATATACAATTACGTCCGCCTGGGAAATGGGATCTCCAGAGTCATACATCACCTTAACACCAGTTCCTCCATCAATCATCATAATATCTACTCCGTGTGACAGAAGTAAGGAGGGAGCAAATAAAATAATAAAAATCAGGATCGCCAAAAAATTTGTTCTCATGGGCCCTCACACAAACGCGGTGTTATAATTTTCATAATCGTAACACACGCGAGCATCAAATTCAACCATCACAAAAGTGAAACCTTTTTTGGGGACGGTTCTCATTTTCGTGTACAAGATTTGTGTGGAAGACATATGGGGTTTTGTGATATAATTTAAATAGTGCCGAAGTGGCGGAATTGGTAGACGCGCAAGTTTCAGGTATTTGTGGGAGCAATCCTGTGGGGGTTCGAGTCCCCCCTTCGGCACACTTTCTTAAATGTTGGACATATGAAAACCGGAAAAGGTAAAATCGCAATACTCCTCTCGGGCAGAGGTTCAAACTTCGAAGCTATCTATAAGAGTTCTCTAAAGACAGATTCCACTTTCGAAATTGCAATAGTTGTGAGTGATAAGAAAAAAGCAAAAGGACTGGCAACTGCCCGGAATCTAAAAATACCATCCATATATGTAAAACCCCGGGATTATTCATCAAAAGCAGAATACGAAAAATATTTGATTTCTATTTTCGAGCAGTACAAAATTGAGCTTATTTGTCTTGCAGGATTTATGAGAATTATTTCCTCTGTACTGATCAAAAAATTTCCGAACAGAATAATCAATATCCACCCATCACTTCTCCCTGATTTCCCAGGAATTGACGCTCAGAAGCAGGCACTTGAAGCAGGAAAGAAAATAAGTGGATGTACAGTCCATTTTGTTGATGAGGGAGTTGATTCAGGTCCGATTATAATGCAATCTGGTGTCAATATAGACAAGAACGATACTGTTGAGTCTCTCAGATCAAAGATCCTTAAAGAAGAACACAATATCTATTCCAAAGTCATTAATCTCTTTTTTCAAAACAAATTGAAAATTGGAGATAGAAGAGTTAAAATTCTCACATGAAAAGATTTATTATAATACTTCTGTTAATTCCCGTCTTTCTTCTCCCATCAGAGTTTTCCCTGGACAGAGCAAAAAGAATAGACAAATATCTAAAAAAAATATCATTGAAGAGAGAAGAAAGTGTCGTTATGAAGAGTATAATATTTTCACAGAGGGACCTTAACTCCTATCTGAATCTTATATATACAAGGAAATATGCAAGAGAAGTAAAATATCTAAAACTGGAACTCGGGAAAAATAATTCTGTAAGTGGGAATATGAAAATTCTTCTTAAGGGGGAAAAATATAAAAAACTTCCTTCCTTTCTTAAAGATTTTGAAATAGATTTCGAAGGGAAAATTTTCTGTAATAATTACAAAATGAGATATGACTTTGAGAAAGTAAGAATAAACGGCACTTCGTTTTCACCTGAAATACTTGATGAAGCTTTCGGAGCAGCACAGACCGGATATAAAATTAAGAAATCAATGTTTGACTGGTTCAGACTTCTCCCCGGAATCAAGAATATAAAAACCGACCATAAAAAACTGATCCTTTTCTATTGACAGATATACTTGATTCTTCTCCACAAATTATAAAAGGGGTAGGCAAAAAATTCCTTGAAATACTCGTCAGATATGGATATACCACGATTTATGACCTTCTCCTCCATTTCCCGGAATACTATATAAACACAAAAAACACAGACAATATACTGGAGGAAGGAACTGCAAAAGTATACCTGGTAAAAATATCAAGATCCAACCTGTACAGAAATTACAGACGGAAACTTTCCATTATAAATATCACGGGGTTTATCGGAGACACACCAGTGGATCTGATACTATTTAACAAACCTTATTTGATAAAGCAGATCAAATCTTCAGATACTTTGAAAATTTACGGGAAATCCGAAGTTAGAGGAATGCAGACAAGGATCGAGAATCCAAAAATATTGAAAGATGAAGATGGCATCATCCCTGTATACAAAAATATAGGAAGTATCCCCGGGGGTACCTTAAAAAATATTATAGAGAATATTTTTTCTTTGAATGAAATCCAGGGAGATATCCTTCCTGAACATCTGGTCAATGAACTCAAATTCGAACCTTTTCTGGAATCTCTCGTAAATATCCATTCTCCGGCCTCGAGTGACATCGATCTTAAAAAACTCAAAGAAAGGTTCATTTATACAGAATTTCTTTTTTTTCAGTTGGAAATTTCTTATATCAGGAAGTGTTCAGGAAAAATTAAAAGAGAAAGACAATATAGTATTTCTTCACCTGAGAAACTGATATCTGATCACATCAGATTTAAACTGACAGCAGACCAGAAAAGATCAGTTAAGGATATTATATCCGACCTAAAAGGAGAATTTACAATGCAAAGAATCCTCCTCGGTGATGTCGGGTCAGGAAAAACGGTAATATCATTTATATTCCTCCTGTTTGCAACAATGAACAATCATCAGGGTGCTTTTCTCGCCCCTACCGAAGTGTTGATCAATCAACATTTCGAAAATGCTTCCCGCTTCTTCAAAGGAATAAGAATTGCTGTTCTTACCGGGAGTACCCCTTTATCTCAAAAAAGATCAATAATAAAGGAACTGATGAACGGAGATATCAGTATAATATTCGGAACACACTCATTGATAAATGAAAAGATTGTTTTCAAAGATCTTTCTGCAATAGTGATTGATGAGCAGCATCGTTTCGGTGTTTCCCAAAGAGCTGCACTGTTTTATAAAGGAGAAAAAGCAGATCTGATGGTTACAACGGCAACACCGATCCCGCGAACACTTCTCCTTTCTTTGTATAAAGATCTTGATGTTAGTGAAATAAGGTCAATGCCGGAGGGAAGACTTCCCGTTGACACAATGATCTTGAAACAGAGTATACGTGAACGTTTTTATTCGGAAATAAGAGAAAGTGTTATCCAGGGAGAAAAGATTTTCATTGTTCTTCCTCTGATATCTCCATCAGTCCGTTTCAGCGATTTCCGTTCTCTGGAAAGCGAACTACCTTTCTTTAAAAAAATATTCAAAGGAATTCCTTTCGGCGTCGTTTCTGGCAGGGTCAGTCAGGAAGAAAGAATTTCCATATTTAGTAAATTTTCAGATGGAAAAATAAAAATTCTTGTATCAACTACCATTATTGAAGTAGGTATAGACATAAAAGATGCTACAATAATCATTATTGAAGATGCAGACAAATTCGGTCTCAGTCAGCTTCACCAATTGCGCGGAAGAGTCGGCCGGGGAAATAAAAAATCTTATTGTTACCTCTTCCCTTCAGGAAAAATTACCAAAGCCGGAAAAGAACGCCTCAGGATAATCAAAGAAACATCTGACGGATTCAGCATCGCCGAAAAAGACCTGGGAATGAGAGGTGGAGGAAATATTATTGGAACTGAACAATCAGGATACCTTGATTTTCATATTTCTGATATCAAAGAATATCCTGAGATCTACTTCAAAGCAGGAAAAGATGCGATAACACTCATAAAGAACAAGTCTCTTCGGAACTCCCATATTAAAAAAAAACTTAAGAGTCTCGATGATAAATTGGAAAAAATCAGTTTCAGTTAAAAAAATTTTCTGCTTGAAAATCATTACCTGAATGTTCTATAAATATACAAAGGGAGGAAAAATGCTTAAAAAACTTTTATCAACTTTAATCATTTTGATTTTCATGATCGCCTCTTCCAGCTGTATTATAGCCCCCACACCTCGTCAATCTCCACCACCCTCCAGAAAAATGAGAGTGAAGATAAGAAGACCCGGTACAAACTATGTCTGGATCAAAGGTCATTGGGAATGGAGAAGAGGAAAATATGTGTGGAAGAATGGATACTGGAAAAAGAGGAGAAAGAACAGAAGGTGGATAACAGGACATTGGAGACAAACATCCAGAGGATGGATCTGGGTCAAGGGTTATTGGAGATAAAACTATCTTAGTTCTTTTTTATAACAACTATACTTATATCATCTGAAGGTTTTGAATACTGCTGCATATTTTCAAGTATTTTATTGTATATTTTTCTGGCTGATAGTTCTTTAACTTCTCTCACAACCTTTTCTAATTCCTGTTCAAAATACAAACAACCATCTTCAAGTCCGTGCTCCATAAGGCCATCAGTAAACAGTATCAGTATATCCCCTTTCCCCATGAGATGAATCTTATTTATAGAATATCTTTTTTTAAATCCCAGTCTGTTTCTGTTTCTGCTGGAATCTATATCCACAACTGATGGCAGAGTCCCTATTGGAGGAAAAATCACTGTTTTTCCCGAACATACTCTCATTAATTTATCAAATTTATTTGAAAAAACAATTGGTGGCGGGTGGCCTGCGTTTATAAAACGGAAAGTTCCGTCAGATGAGATCTCTCCATAAATCATCGTTATAAATTTCGAAAACGAGGAAGACTTATAAAATCTGGAGTTCAAAATTTCAAAAAGCTCACTCGTTACTTCACCAAAGATCTTCAGCTCATAAAGGACTCCGACCATAAAAGCCTGGTGAAGCATTGCTGCCATTGAAGCATCAGTAAGTTTATGTCCGGAAACATCGGCAATAAGAATTCCGGCTTTTGTTTTGAGCGAATCTAATTTTTCAGCTATCTGAACATCTCCTGCTCCCATCGCCTCATTTATCCTGACATCCAGGTCATATCTCTTACTGAAATCGATATAAATGATATGATCTCCACCTGCAATTCCATTAAGAGGAAGTGACCCACCAAAAACATCAATACTGTCCAGACAGGGAAGTTCCCCTGAAGAAGGTTTGATAGCCCCAACTATTTCATCAAGATTCTCAAGCTCGCTTTTCATAAAATCCAGATCTTTTCCAGATAGTAATGTGTTTTTTTTAGTTCTCTTCCTCATTTTGTATACCTTA
>CAYNUG010000082.1:0-3187 GCA_964400545.1 uncultured Clostridia bacterium
TTTTGACCCATTGAATGAGAATCAAGACCTGGAAAGATCTTTATATAAATTCAAACCGGTAATTCTGGAAATGTCACTCACACCTGATGAAAATTTATTGCTTACATGCAGATCCAAGAAAGAAAATACTTTCATCTATTTACTTGTAAATTTGAAAGGAGATCTGATTTATAAATCTGAATCAAAATTTACGAAAATAATAATTACAAAGAGTTATATCCTCTTCAGTGAATATTCGGAAGACGAAGAAACAGAAATAAAATTAATTCACCGTTCCGGGTCTGAAAAAAAAGATTTTTTGCGGATCTTCAAGACAAACCAACTGTAAACACTTCAGGGATCATAACTTTCAATTCAGATCATTCAATTCATCAAGTTCCCGATCTGAGATCGCAGGATACGGGATATACCCTCTTTTTTTACAAAGATCACGGTATGCATCTATTCTATCCCTGTTCTTCCCCGAATACCCGCTTCCATCATCAACATAATCAACAGAGAACACATACTTGTCATTTGCTTTTATTCTATCAATGAACCCGATCCTGAAATCTTTTTCACTTTTAGCTATTTCGTCTGTTTCATTGAAGAACAGGTCTTCAATACCGATTCCCGATATTGCATTAACAAAATCACTTTTATAATCATAATCTATGATCCTCTCCCCGTTCTGAGGAATTATCATAAATTCCTTGCCTGCCACACCCCGACAATATTCAGCAATCTCCTTAATAAAAACGATCATCTTCTGTGCCGAATCTTCTTCTGTCAAATTCACATCCTTTTTTATCTCATCATCAGCCCAGTATTCGAAACCGTCCACAATATCAAGATAAACTCCCGAATAACCCTGAGCAAGGATCCTGTCCAGATATGAGAATACAACACTTTTCCATCCATCCATCCAATATTTCACCTTATAATTCCCCTGCCATTCCGGATTCTCTTTCCCAAGCCATTCCGGGGGATTATTCGTCCAGTCTGCATTCCAGTAAAACCTGTAATTTTCAGCTTCTCCGATACTTATGTAAGCAATGGGAATAACTTTCTTATCTTTTATCCCGGTGATCTCTTCGGACGAATATTCTCCATCCGCCTCACCTGTTCTGGAATAATCAAAAACGACCAGATCAAAATCGGAATTTGCTATTTGGACAGGATCGGCATTCTGCAATTGATATCCCCAAAACGAAATATCCGAAGGTCCTCCCGGTGCAGGAACCTCATCTGACTCAGCCTCATCACCGGAGGAAGAACAATTGTTAACAAATACGATCGTGACCAATATCAATAATAAATAAAACAATAGAACTGTTTTTCTTTGTCTCATATACATATTATATATAAATCAAAAAATTATATCTTCAATTTTTTACGAACATTTTAATAACATTAACGTTATTAGAAATGGAATAACTAAAGGAGAAAAAAATGAATTTGAAAAAAATCTTATTATTTTCAGCAGTCATAATCATTCTGGTCACATTAGGTTTTTCATCGGTCAACAAATCGATATCAATCGATTCAGGAAAGGAAACAGATAATTCACTGAGATCTGTGAACGGCAGCATCTCAATCAGTAACAATGTGATTATCGGAGGATCACTCACAAATGTTAACGGAAGTATAAGAACCGGGGATAAATGTGAGATCAAAGATGATGTCAGAAACGTCAACGGCTCAATCAAACTCGGTGATAATTCCTCCGCAGAAAAAGTAAGCAGTGTGAACGGAAGTATAAGACTCGGGGAAAATGTTAACATCAGATATAGGGTGGGATCTGTTAACGGTTCCATCAAATGCGAGTCGGGGACCACAATAAGAAATGATATCGAAACTGTTAATGGCTCCATCACTCTCTACGGTACGAAAATAGGAGAGGGAATAACCACTATTAACGGGCGCATAAAACTGAAAGAGGGATCAATAGTGAACGGTGACGTTGTTATTAAAAAAAGCAAATACGGATTCTTCGAAAAAATCTTCAGAAAAAAAAGAAAAGAATTAAGGATCAGGCTCACAGGGAAATCGGTCATAAAGGGTGACATAATAAACAGAGATGAGGATAGAGAGGTCATTCTGGAGATGGACAAAGGATGCAGAGTTGAGGGCAAACTGATAAACATCACTAAAGAAAAATAACACACTGTTCTAATGCGTAGAAATAAAAAAGCTGTCGGGAAAACCTGTTCCCTATGCCAGGGAGTTTAATACTTCCATTCCGCAAAGAATAGCATAGAGTTAAGATTTACCCGGCGGCACTTCAAATTGATTTCCATCATTATTAAGGTATAATAAATCTATGGCAGTTGAGATCCAGCATATTGATTTGGACAATCCCCACAGGAAGCAGTTTATTCATGCTGCAAACATCTTAAAAGAAGGTGGTGTAATAGTTTATCCTACCGACACAATTTACGGACTCGCCTGCGATGTGTTGAATAAAAACGCAGTATCAAAGATCTTTAAAATTAAAAAAGTTTCTCATCTAAAATTGTTGAGTTTCATTTTTTCAAATATTGCTGACATATCACAATGGGCACATATTCCGAACAATGCTTTTAGGATAATGAAAAGAGCACTGCCGGGAAAATACACTTTCATCCTCCCCGCTTCAAGTGATGTCCCCAGATCAATAATGGAAAAGAGAAGAACCATAGGTGTGAGAGTTCCCGATTGTGAAGTTGCCAGGAATCTTGTAGAAGAATTGGGGAGACCTCTCCTCAGCACAAGTGTCCCCAAAGGAAGTGATGACTATTTTACAGACCCTGACGAAATAGCAAATACATTTAAAAACGAAATCGATCTGATCCTTAATGCCGGAATAATTCCGAATATCCCTTCAACCGTAATAGATTTCACCACAGACCCTCCTGAAATAATCAGAGAAGGAGCGGGAGACATTGACATAATAATCTCAGGGAAATATTGAAAAAGTGATCTTGAAATGATAAAAGGAAAATAATGAAAGAATCACTTAAATTGTTTATTAAAAAAAAGATCGTTGTTGATACAACTTCGTCTTGGATATACATGGGAATCCTGGAAAACATCGGAAAAGACTCTATCGAATTATCCGAAGTTGATGTTCATGATAGTAAAGACACCAATACAACTAAAGATATTTATCTGCTGGATAGTAAAAAAACCGGCATAAAAAGCAATAGAGACAGGGTTTTCATTAATC
>CAYNUG010000082.1:3197-9946 GCA_964400545.1 uncultured Clostridia bacterium
CATTAATCTCGAATACGTCGTAAGTTTTTCTCTGATCGAAGATATTAAAAAATTCTGATCATATATCAAAATAATCCGGATCATCCGGTGAGTCGACAACTTTCCATTCCTGCTCTTCAGCATCAAAATCAGCAATTTTAGAAAGAGCAAGTTTTATATATTTCCCTTTTCCTTCGACCGCAACTCTGCCGTCATCAAGAATGATCTCACCTGACCCTTCAAATATCCTGTCAGAATTTCTTGTTATCCTTGCTTTAACACGAATTTCAGTATTGATGGGAACCGGCTTTCTGTATCTTGAAGAAAATTCTATTGTAACTCCCCAGTATTCATCACTTTTATCCATCATTATCGCTCTTCCTATGGTCTCGTCCAGTATTGTTGCGGCAAGTCCTCCATGAAGCCTCCCCGGATATCCCTGATGTTCCTCACCTGGAGAAAATACTGCCATCAATTCACCGTTTTCCAGTTCGTAGAAAGAGGAATGGAGTCCAAAGGAATTTTTTGTTCCACACACGAAGCACATTTTACTGCTTGGTTGCTTTTTCTTTGTTTTAACTTTCATTTTTCTCCTTGTATTATCCGAGTAAATATTTTTTACTACATAGTACCCCTGTACATCCCTCCATCGATCAACACTGTAACGCCTGTGATATATGAAGAGATCTCAGACAGAAGGAATGCGGAAAAAGCTCCGAACTCTTCAGGAGAACCGATTTTTTTTACCGGGATTGAATTTTCCAGTTCCTTCTTGATATCATTATAACTCCTTCCATCATTTTCTGATCTTACTTTCAAAAGTTGAACAACTCTTTCCGTCATTATGTAACCGGGAGCGATAGTATTTGCCGTAATATTATATTTCCCGACATCATCTGACAAAGTTTTCACAAAGGAGACAACTCCCGCTCTTGAAACATTTGAAAGAGCAAGGGTACCGAGAGGCTGCTTAACAGATATCGATGTTGAAGCAAGGATGCGTCCCCATTTCTGTTCTTTCATAAACGGGAGAAAAGCATTAACAATATTTATAGTACTTATGAGATTCAATTCAATAGCTTTGCGAAAATCTTCATCTTTAAAATCACCAACGCTGCCGGGGGGTGGACCCCCACTATTTACAAACAGGATATGACATTTTCCGAACTTTTCATCCACCTTCGACCGCAGGATCTCTATATCACTTTTTTTCGTGACATCACATGCAACCGGGACAACATTTATATTATATTTTTTCCTGATTTCTTCAGCAGTTATTTTTATGGTTCTCTCATTTCTGGAACAGATCACGAGGTTTACACCTTCGGATGCAAGACTCTCCGCAACTGCACGCCCCAACCCTCTGCTCGCAGCAGTAACAACTCCGACCCTGCCCTTTATCCTAAGATCCATTATTTACCCCCTGAAATTTTTTCTTTTTTTCTCGCCAGATATAGACCTGATCGCCTTTTCTTACTTCAAAAGGAACTTTCACACCCACCATCTCACCTTTCCCGGCTCCATCGACAAACTCGTGTTCCTGTTGCAACTCTTCTGCATTTGTAAATCTCGCCGCAGTGCTTTTCCCGGTAATGAATAGCCGGTCCCCTTTTTTCAGAGAATTGCTTCTTATCAATATTTCAGCAACACTGATCCTTTTATAAAATTTTGTTACTTCTCCAAGAAATAATTTTTCATTTTTATGCTCAAGTCTTCTGCTTCTCCAATCTTTAGGTTCCCCGAAATAGAATCCGTCTGAAAATCCTCTGTTATATACTCTGGAAAGATCATCATAAAGCTCATCCTTGATCTTTTTGTTCAATTCGTTTTCAAAATACAGATCGATCGCTTTCCTGTAAGATGATACGACTACGTTAATATATTCCAACGACCTCATCCTTCCCTCTATCTTAAAGGACTGGATCCCCGCTTCGATCAATTCATCAACAAACATCATCGTATTAAGATCCTTGGGGCTTAGAAGATAGTCCTTTCCAACAATATATTCAGCCTGGCCGGAAGAATCTTTTATCTCAAATTCTCTCCTGCAGGATTGACGGCATTCTCCTTTGTTCGCTGATTTTCCCCACGAATAGGAAGACAAAAAACATCTTCCGGATATGCTTACGCACATCGCACCGTGAATAAAAGCTTCCACATCAACAGGCAGAGCATCTCTGGAAATCCTACTCGTGATATCTCCGATCTCATCAAGTGTAAGTTCCCTCGCAAGAACTGCCCTTTTAACACCAAATGAAGAATAGAATTTTAACGCTTCATAGTTAGATATACTCGCCTGAGTGGAAATATGTATATTCAGACCCAAATCCCTTGCCATTGACAAAACTGCCATATCCCATAAGATAACAGCATCCACTCCAGCCGATGCCGATTCTTCAAGGATCTTTCTCATTTTATTCAGTTCGGAATTCATGACAATTACATTGAGTGCAAGATACCCCTTCTTTCCCTTTTCATGCAGAAACTTCATGACCTTCTTGATCTCAAGAATATCAAAATTTGACGCACCTGCCCTCATATTCAAACCTTTGATCCCGAAATAAACACTGTCGGCACCACTCTCAACTGCAGTTACCATTCCACTCCAGTTACCGGCAGGGCATACTAATTCAGGCTTTTTTATTATTTTTTCGGGCAAGATACCGCATCTCCTTTTGGGTCATTCTATTTAATTTACCGGCATTAGTCAATCAGATTTTTGTTGAATTTCCCTAAAAAGAACATTATATTAATACCAATGGAGAAACGGAGGGATGAAAGGAATAAAGTCAGGCAACTTATTAATGTCGCTGACAAAATGGGAGTCCTTAACGATGTTTCAAAACGGGGAGCAAACATTTCGCTTGCAGTCCTCCCGAAAGAAAGAAAAGTTGACCTTACATTAAGAATAGATGAAAAAGATGTAAGGTTATCTGCTGTCATTATGTGGGTAAAGCAGAAACTTACATACAATGATAAGAATACGTTGGGTTTGGTCGTTATAGACCCGCCGGAAGATTTTATCCAATTCTGTGAAAGTGTAAATCCCGAATAATAACCCCTTATTTTTTTAAATTCTGACCTGATTCAAGTTCAAGAAGAAACTTTTTACGCCATAACCCACCACCATATCCGACGAGTTTCCCATCAGACCCAATCACTCTGTGGCAGGGAATTATTATCCCTATCGCATTTTTTCCATTCGCACCTGCAACGGCCCTTACCGCTTTCGGATTCCCCAATGCGACCGCCTGGGCCATATATGATCTAGTTTCTCCGTAAGGGATATTCATTAATACATCCCACACTTTTTTTTGAAATTCTGTACCCGTTATTGATAAAGGTATTGAAAATTCCCTTCGCTCTCCATCAAAATATTCCTTCAACTCTTTGTTGAGCTGAGGAAAAAACTCACTCTCCCCAGGAATAAGATCGGCCTTGAAATATTTCTCTATTTTCTTTAACTGGGTTCCCAACATTCTCCTGTCAACAAATTCGAGAAGACATATTCCATTCTCAGTCGCACCCGCTATCATTGTGCCGAGAGGAGTATCGATCTCAGTTCTATATACTATTTTCTCATTGGATGACATTGGTCCCATAAGCTTCCTCTTTAATATATTTTACACGTTTAAAACATTATTTAAAACATTATTAATAAAAAAGCCGGATTTGATTCTATTAATATTTCTTATCATTTATAATTAAATTATGGAACGAACGATGAAATATATTTTTACAATATCGGCTTTTCTGTTTTTTTGTATACATCCGGTTATAGCCGGACAAATATTTGTTACAAAATACAAGTCGGATTCCGACGCTGTGATATATTTAACCAAATATAAGTCAGATGCTCATTTGGTCGTGTATGTTTCTAAATATAAATCAGATGCTTCGGGAAATGAAGCGATATGGTACTACACTAAATATAAATCCGACGCAGATGCCAAACTATATATTAGTGAATACAAATCCGATTCAGACATTTTTGTCTTCTTTTCAAAATACAAATCTGATGCCGGCTGGAAAAAAGAGAACAAATTTAAAGGCAAGTTATAATTTCCCTTCCAACACTTTTTTTATATCAATAAGCAGATCATATACTCAAAAGGGGACAGGTACCTTTTCAAAACAGTGCAGAGAGGCCGGGAACTTGAAAATGATCTGAATATATAATATTATTTGAATTAGAAATAATATATATATGTTGAGAGGTAAATGATGGAAAAATCCATAGTAAAGATAAAAAGTTCAATACTTACAGGTCAACCGATCATTCAGATCATCTCCTTTGAAGAAAAGAGAGTTGAGGGCCATCTTTCTAAACTTTCTCAGCAAATAA
The DNA here is from genome assembly GCA_964400545.1 of uncultured Clostridia bacterium. Classification (GTDB taxonomy): domain Bacteria; phylum Acidobacteriota; class Aminicenantia; order UBA2199; family UBA2199; genus UBA647. The sequence goes on from CAYNUG010000082.1 coordinate 7,522, forward strand.
CCGGTAGTGAAACCCTTGCTCTCTGGGACATGAATAATGGATTGGTCATAAACGGAGAAAAGATCGAAGGGACAACAGATCCGGTTGCTACGATGGACCATATTATAAAAGATAGCACTCCCAGATTTTATGTGTTCAGGGACATGACACATTTTTTAAAAAATTCACAGAATGCTATAAGAAAATTGAGAGAATCTTATCTCGCTCTCAAAGGAACAAAAAGAGTTATATTCCTTCTCTCTCCTGAGGAGTACTTTTCAGAAAATCTAAAGAAGGAGATAGATATATTCAGATTCGAACTTCCTGACTATGCTGAACTTGAGAACCTTTTTAACAGATTCATAAATTCTCTGGAAAAATCTGGGAAAACCATTGAGCTTTCAGATGAAGAGAAAAGAAATTTCGTAATTGCAGTACAGGGACTTACATTTGATGAAGCATATAAAGCCTTTATGAAATCTTTTCAGGGCACGAATACAATAAATATATCATTGCTTGAGAAGATTCATGAGGAGAAAAAACAGCTTATACTCAAAGAAGGTGTGCTTGAATATTATTCTCAGAGATTCTCTATCGATGATCTCGGAGGACTTGACAATTTAAAAGACTGGCTGGGGAAAAGGGAAAAAGCGTTTTCCAAAGAAGCAAAAGAATTCGGACTTGAGAGACCGAGAGGATTTCTTGCTATGGGAGTATCCGGATGTGGAAAAAGCCTCTCCGCAAAGATAACTGCTTCTCTCTGGAATCTTCCACTGTTCAGATTGGATATGAATCTAGTATATTCCGGGATGGCCGGATCACCGGAACTGGTTTTTGCAAGATCATTAAAAACTATGGATACAGTTGCTCCGGCAATATTATGGATTGATGAGATCGAAAGCGGTATCAGTGACAAACAGGGCGATAGCGCCAGTTCCAGAATACTCGGGTATTTTCTTACATGGATGCAGGAACATACTTCTGAGATATTCATCACTGCCACAGCAAACAGGATCGACCTGCTTCCGGCAGAACTTTTAAGACGAGGTAGATTTGATCAGATATTTTTTATAGATCTGCCAACAAGGAAAGAACGGGAGGAAATATTCACGATCCACCTGAAGAGCCGTGGAAACGATACTGCTAATTATAACATCCCCCAACTGGCCCAGATAACTAAAGGATGGTCAGGGAGTGAGATCGAACAGGTCATAATATCAGGCATGTATGAAGCATTTAATCAAAACAGGACATTAAGCGAAGATGATCTGTTCGTAATCTTCGGCAGCAGTGTTCCGCTATCCATGACAATGGAAGAACAAATAAAGAAGATCAGAAGCTGGGCTCACAACAGAGCCGTACGTGCTTCTTCTGACAAAGAGATGTACTAAGATTAGAGATATTGTATAATTCAATAAATTTCGGAGGAATAAATGGAGAACAATGAAATTCAGAAAAATATATTAAAAACATACAAAGATCATATTCGCGTGAGGGAAAATAACGGTATCCCTCCTCTTCCTCTTAATCCGGAACAAACGAATGCAGTTTGCAGTATGCTGATCTCAGGCGGAGAGGATATTGACTGGTTGAAAGGTCAGTTAACAGATCGTGTTTCTCCCGGTGTGGACCCCTCGGCAAAAGTAAAAGCTGAATTCCTTTCGAAAATAGTGGAAGGAGAAATTTCAGTCCACAACATTTCAGCAGTGGAAGCTGTAAAAATCCTGGGTACAATGTTGGGTGGCTATAATATTAAACCTCTTATTAAAGCACTTGATAATGAATCAACCTCAGGGGAAGCATTGAGAGCTCTATCAGAAACAATCCTTGTTTATGACGATTTCGAAACAATATTGAAACTTTCAGCATCGAATGACAATGCACAAAAGATCATCAGATCCTGGGCGGAAGGGGAATGGTTTCTTAACAAACCCGAAATTACGGAAGAAATAAAAGTCAAAATATATAAAGTCAACGGTGAGATAAATACCGATGATCTTTCTCCGGCAGGAGATGCCTGGAGCAGATCGGACATACCACTCCACGCACTTTCTATGGGAAACAGTAAATTTCCGGACGGTATTGATACGATAAAAAAATGGAGAAAAGAAGGCCACACAGTTGCTTTCGCCGGCGATGTCGTTGGAACAGGCTCTTCACGTAAATCTGCAACAAACAGTCTGCTATGGCACATAGGAGAAAACATTCCATTCATCCCCAATAAAAAACGTTCCGGTATCGTTCTTGGTGGGGTCATTGCCCCGATATTCTTTAATACACTTCAGGATTCGGGAGGACTCCCTGTTACAGTAGACGTCTCGAAATTGAAATCAGGTGATGAGGTCATTATAAATACAGCAGGAGGAACAATAAAAGATTTATCCGGAAACATCCTTGCCGAATTCAAGCTTTCACCCTCCACCCTTCCCGACGAGTACAGAGCAGG
>CAYNUG010000083.1:0-9808 GCA_964400545.1 uncultured Clostridia bacterium
TAAAGGGTTCTGGTATATTGCTGCACTGTGTGTTCTCTTCTATTCAGCTGTTTTCCCTTTCTACAAATATGGCCCGGACCTTATGGTAAATAAGTTCAATGTCTCAGAAACCTGGGCAGGGGTGATCCCCAGCCTGGTTCCTTTTGGAACTATATTCCTGACTCCTTTGTTCGGAAGTATTTATGACAAGAAGGGAAAAGGCGCATCGATAATGATCCTGGGTTCATTTATCCTGGTCATAGTTCATGTTATATATTTCCTCCCTTTCATAACAAGCATATGGGTAGCTGTATTTAATGCGATCCTTCTTGGTATCGGGTTTTCTCTTGTACCTTCTGCCATGTGGCCTTCCGTTCCAAAAATAATTCCGGAAAAACAATTAGGTACTGCATTTGCAACTATATTCTGGGTTCAGAACTGGGGACTTATGGGGATACCTTTTGCAGTAGGAGTTGTCCTTGACAAGCTTAATCCCGGAGTAGCAAAAGCTTTGGCTGCTGGTGAAGCAGTTAAGTATGATTATACTAAAACATGGCTGATATTCATTGCTCTTACCCTTTTGGCAGTAGTTTTCGCATTCCTTCTAAAAGCGGAGGATAAAAAGAAAGGTTATGGATTACAATTACCTAATATGAAATAGATTTTTAATTTTTGATTAATTTTGAAAAAAACTATTCTTAGTTCAGGATTGACTGTTTTAACAGAAAGGTATTCGCAAATACCTTCTTTTGCATTAAGTTATACGCTAAAGGGTGGTTCTTGTAATGAAACGGTCAAAAATAACGGTTTGCATCATCTGATCGAGCATATGCTGTTCAAAGGCAGCGAAAAATTTTCTCAGAAAGATATTGCTGACATTTCTGACAGGCTGGGAGGGCGGATGAATGCCTTTACCAGCCGGGAGATCACACAATTCTATATAAAATCTATTGATGAAAAATTCAGTGAATCTTTCGATCTGTTAACAGATATTGTCTTTAATTCAAATTTCGATAAAGATGAGTTTCTTAAGGAAAAAGATGTTGTCGAACAGGAAATAAGGGAAAGTGATGATAATCCTGACTCAAAAGCATTTGAACTTTTTTATAAGGAATATTTTGGTGATAAAAGTGCAGGATTCCCAATTGCAGGTACGCTGAAAAGTGTTTCCGGATTAAAAAGAGAATTTGTATATGAAAATTATAAAAAACTCTACACTCCTTCAAACATCATACTAAGTTATGCAGGTGATATTGATCATGAAAAAATCCTTACTCTCGCTCAAGATAAATTCAGCCATTTTCCGAATTCAAACGCAAATGAGATCAATAGTACAAAACAATCATTCAACAGGGGAGTTATTATCCGTTCAAATAAAAGTTTACAACAGGTATATTCTGTAATAGGTTTTAAATCTATTCCTGTTACCAGCCCTGACAGATATAAGTATATGATCTTAAATGATATTATGGGGTCAGGGATGAGCTCAAGACTTTTCCAGAAAATAAGAGAAGAAAAAGGGCTGGCCTACAGTATTAGTTCATTTATAGATTCTTATAAAGAGTTCGGTATTCATATGATCTATGCAGTAACAGACCCCGAAAAAACTGATGCTTATCTGAATGCAGTTGATCATGAATTGAGATTATTAAAAGAGAAAGGTATTAGTATCTCTGAATTGAATAAATCAAAGGATCATATTAAAACTTCCATAATATTGAGTTTGGAAAGTAATCTTTCGAAAATGAGATTAAACATTAATGGAGATATTTATTTCGGATATCAGCGAAGTTTGCAGGAAATCATTGATGAAATCAATGCCGTTACATCCGATGATGTAAATTCGATCCTTGAGAACTATCCCGACTATTCCGGGACCATGATTCTTCTATACGGAGATATTTCGAAAAAATATCTGTCAGATACAGTATTTTTAAATTCAGACATATAAACCATTAATTACATATCAATTGAATTTTCTGTTATAATTTTCTAGATGAAAAAACTCAGAATTGTATTTACGGGAGGTGGAACCGGCGGTCACGTCTATCCCAATATTGCAATTTATGAAGCTTTGATCAAGCTTACTCCTTCATCTGATTTCCTGTACATCGGAACTGAAAAAGGTGCTGAAAAGCATATCTTAAAAAATATATCACGACCTATAAGATTCAAAAGTGTTTTTTCACGCGGTATTCCACAAAAAATAAAAAGTCCCGGCACTATTATTTCTCTCATTTACATGGGGATAGGTTCAATTAAAAGTTTTTTTATTCTCAGGAAGTTCAAACCTGATATTGTTATAGGTAGTGGTGGCTATGTTTCGGCTCCTGTCCTTTTTGCTGCTTCACTATTGAAAATCAAGATCCTTATACATGAGCAAAATGCAATACCCGGCCGTCTCAACAGATTTATGGCAAGATCTGCATCAAAAGTAGCGGTTTCATTTAAATCTACTCTGAAATTCTTTTCAGAAAAAAAAGGTTTCTATTCAGGTTATCCGCTACGGGATATGATTAAGCTTAAAGATAGAGAAGAAATAAAGAATAAGTTGGGAATTCCGTTAAAGAACAAGGTCGTTTTCTTTTTTGGCGGGAGTAAAGGGGCAAGGACAATAAATAATGCAGTAGCTGAATTATTGCCTGAACTCCTGAAAATAGAAGATCTTACAATTATTCTCTCAACTGGAAGAAATAACAGCAATCAATATAAAGCATATGAAGATACTTTAAAACTGATAAAAGAAAATAAAATTAACATAGATAAAGTCAATAATCTTTTATTAAGCGAATATTTCAACAATATTGATGAGATTTATTCAGTTTCAGACCTTGTGGTTTCAAGAGCAGGAGCAGGATCTGTCGAAGAGATATCCAGGCTTGGTATACCTGTAATATTGATCCCGAAAATTGATCTTCCGGGAGATCACCAGATCATTAATGCAAAAGAAATTGAAAGATCCGGTGGTGCAAGGATAGTTTATGAAGATATATCGCTTAAGAATGGAATAGTAACAATTAAGGTCCCGGGAAAGAAATTGCTGATGGATCTGAAGGAACTTTTAGCGTCCGATATTAAATTATCGGAAATGAAAAATAATCTTAATGTATTTTCCAATGACGAAAAGCCTGTTGATAGGATCACGGAATCGATAAGAGAACTTACGGATCCCGACCATATGAATGAGAAAGAAAAAATAGTGTCTTACTACCTTCATTCTCTTGAAAATGAAAAGAATTACGAACTTATGTTCTCAAATACTACTTTTGGTAATACTTTTTTAAGCAGCTATTATTTAGAAAATCCCGGAGGTACTTTTGTCTTTGAGATAAAGATCATTGGTAATGATGAAAAAATTCTTATAAGGACAGTTAAAGGGGATATTTCTGTTAATGGTAAAACTATAAATAAAATAGAAGAGATATTTGAAGATGATGAAGTTGAAGTTAATGGAAATAAATTTGTCCTTCACAGATATGAAGAAACTGTGGAAAAGTTTGACGACAGTAAAAATATAGAGAAAAAGGTATTGAGTTCTTCTTTTGGAATAATGATGTCAAGAGTTGGCGGATTCTTCAGGGAAGTGGTAATAGCCGGGTTATTCGGAGCTAAAGATATAACTGATATTTATTTTGCAGGTTTAATGATATCAAACCTGATGAGAAGAGTTGTTGCTGAAAATGCTCTTGAGAATGCTTTCCTTCCTATCTTTATGAGATTGTTCAGGAGATCACCGAGAGCAAAAATGTGGCAATCATCTTCATCTATCCTTAATTTCACTCTGCTTTTTTCTGTTCTTGTTTCATTGACCGGGATTATTTTCGCTCCATCAATAGTGGGACTTATTTATTCCGGATTTGAATCAAGGGGCCTATTGCCAGATACCATTATCATTACAAGAATGATGTTCCCTTACCTGATCCTTGTAACTATAGCTGCAATCTTTTCAACAATATTAAAAGCATTTAACCGTTTCGGAATTGCCGAATTCTCTTCATTGTTTTTCTCTATCGGTTCCATAACGGGAATAGTGGCTCTTTACTCCATATCTCATATATATGCCCTCGGTGCCGGAGTTCTCCTGGGAGGAACTCTCCATGCATTATTCCTGTTCCCCTTTGCAAAGAAAATACTTAAGGATAAATCCCTACAGTTTAAATATTCCCCGGCCATTAATTTCACAAGTGTTGTGAACAAGAAATACTATTCGCAACTTATTCCCATATCAATGGATGTTTTTTTATCGAAGACTTCTGAAATAGTAGATCAATTTCTTGCGGCAGGTCTTAGCAGCGGTTCTATATCTTATTTGTACTATGCAAAAACAATATTCAGACTTCCTTTCGCAATTGTTTCTCAAGCAATAAACAGTGTTATCTTAAGAGATTTCTCTGATAAGATAGCTCTTTTTGATAAAAATAAAGCAAAAAAGCTTTTTATTGATGGAGTAAAACTTAATATATTCTTATTAGCACCACTGTCAATAATAATGCTAATGCTTGCAGATCCGATCGTGTCTATTCTATATGGAAGAGGAAAATTTCTTGCAGATGATATAAAAAATACTTCTTTTGCTCTTCAATTTTATTCAGTTGGTCTGGTGGGGTGGGGTCTCCACTCTTTGACCTCAAAGATCTTTTCCGCACGAATAGATATAAAAACATCAATGTATCTCAATTTTATGATGCTTTCAGGAAACATAGCTTTGAGTTTCTATCTTGTCAGCACTGATCTGAAGTATGCAGGTCTTGCACTTGCAACCACAATATCCTTTGTTCTATTCTCAATAATCAGGATTGTTGTCCTGAAGTTCAAACTTTCAGGGGAGGAAATAAAAATAAAATTTATGGAATTATTGTCTCCTCTTATGAAAACGGTGGGCGCATCTATTTTGATGATTATTGTAATGATCCAATCCAAGACAATATTTTCTCTCATTGATCCCGGTTCAGGATCTTTAAAAGATCTCATGCTGATAATCTCTCTCACCTTCATAGGAATAGCTGTTTATCTTATTGCTTCATTGCTTTTTAAAAACATAGACATTCTGATCCTGAAGAAAAGAAAGATCGTTCACAAAGAATCAATACCTCTTCCTATGGCTACTCCTTTTGCATTTATTGAAAGAATATCTAAAGAACCTGAAAAGTATAGCTCGGATTATAAATATAAAATAAATATCTTTCTTAATTCTGCAAATTGGGAAATAAGGAACATAGGAATAAAACTTATAGGACTTTTTCATGATAAGAGTAAACTTGATATCCTTCTGAAAATAATTTTGAACAATAAGGAGAATGGGTTTATAAGAAGGAACTCGATCAATTCTCTCGGGAAGATAATGGATTGGGATGAAAAAACTAAGAACGTTCTATTAAATGGGATCGAAGATAAATACTATGAGGTCAGAGTTTCTTCAATTAAGGTAATTACCGCCCATATTACTGAAAAAGAATTCAAATTTTTCATTGATCTTACCCGGAAAAGGTTTGACAAATCATCAACAGAGGAAAAATTAGCATATATAAGATTATTGTCTGTTTCCGGATCGCAAAATGAACTTGAATTTCTAAAAAGATATTTTCTGTCAGAAAATTCACTTATTCGTGAGGAACTATTGAGGATGGTCCTGAATTATTACAAAAAGAATATATTAACCAAAGTCGATGTGATAAAATATGTAGACAGGATACTTCTTACATCTAATAATATGAAGCCACAATTTAAATTAAAATCAATTCTAAATGAAATATATTCGGAGATAAATAAAGTATGATCTTCTGGCTTAATAATCTTTTATCGGCATTATCACTTGATAATCTTATTTCATATATTTCTTTCAGAGCCTTAATGGCAGTCCTAAGCTCTTTTCTCTTTGGGATTATTTTCGGTAAAAAATTGATAAACATCATCTATCAGCTTAATTTCAGGGATAAATCAAGAGAATATGGAGATATTTCATCAGAAAACAAATCAGGAACACCAACGATGGGAGGCCTTATTATATTTCTCTCATTTCTTTTTTCATTACTTATATGGGGAAAATTTGATAATTTTTTCCTGATAATAATAATATTCTCATCATTCTGGTTCACAGCGATCGGATTTGTAGATGACTATTTAAAGAATATCAACAGATCATCGGATGCCGGAATGTCACGAAGTCTTAAGTTGTTATTCCAAATATTATTCGGAATTATTCTTTCAATTATTGTCCTTTCACCTGCTTCTTCTCCTTTCCCTACAGATCTTATAACAAAACTTTATGTACCATTCCTGAAAAACCCGATAATCGACCTTTCATGGTTTTATTACATATTTATAATTCTGGTGATCATAGTAATATCCAATTCTATTAACTTTGCTGATGGATTGGATGGCCTTGCAACAGTTCCTGTGGTTTTTCTTTCTGCCGTATATGCGATTTTTGCTTATATAATTGGAAATGCAAGAGTGGCTGCATATTTGTGGTACCCATACATTGAAGGGTCAGGTGAGCTTGTCATTGTTCTGGCCTCATTGATAGGAGCATTGGCAGCTTTCTTATGGTTCAATACTTTTCCGGCACAGATATTTATGGGAGATACCGGTTCACTTTTCCTTGGTGGTGTGATCGCTACTTCTGCAGTGTTGCTTAAAAAAGAGATAATTTTTCTTATTGCAGGCGGAGTATTTGTAATCGAGTTCATGACTGTATTTATACAGGATTATATCGGAATAAAACTACTGAAGAGAAGGATCTTTTATCGAGCTCCGATTCATCATACATTTCAGTTTCTGGGTGTTGCAGAATCAAAAATTGTTGTAAGATTCTGGATAGTTGCAGCAATTTTTACACTTGTCAGTCTTATAAGTCTGAAAATAAGATAAAATATGGATACATTCAATTCAATACTTATATTTGTAGGGTCAAATATAAAAATATTCGTTATTTCGATCTTTTTAAGATTTATTGCATTTATGAGTATACTTTTTCTGTCATTGACTGCATTTTTTTCGATAGGGGACCTGTTAAGGAAACCATTCTATAGTCTTCTGTTTTTCCTGACAATTTTGTTCATCAATTATGTTGTCAATAATCGTTTATTTGCCGGGAATTCGCTCATCCTTTTAAAAAAGTATTCTGAGTATAATGATAAATCCAAATATGGAACAGGTATTGAACTTAATACAAAAAGTATCAATATGAATAAAAAAAAGATCAGGAATTTGTTGAATTCATTTAATATCCGTTTTATTCCTGAAAGATTCTTATTCGTCTTTTCATTAATAAATGATAAGTATGAAAAGAGAATAACAATAGATGAGAAAGATGTTAGAAATTCTTTGTCAGATCATTATAAACAGATGGTGATTGAGTATGTGATCAACCTGGTCATATCAATACCGTTCTTCCTTATCTCTGTACTGTTCACTTTAGGAAGCAGTATCGAAATTATTCTGCTTTCTCTTTTTATGGCCTTGATATTTTTCCTATTTATTAAATCCGCTCTTATTAACCCTATATTCCTTCTTATGACACACAAGAAGCTTTTTTACATCTTTATTTCCCAATATCTTTAATTTAATTATATAGATTTGTAAATCTCGCCCATATAAGTTATTATTATAACAATTGTACCGGTATTAATTTAAACCGAAATTAAGGAAGAAATTCAAAAAATGAAAGATAAAGAAGATCAGTATACAAAAAGATGGAAAAAGTTATGGCACATCGCTCCCGATATACATCAGCTTCTTAAAGAGTGCAAATCAATTGAATCAGCAAGACAAAGAATGATGAATTACCTTAATTCAACTGAGATGGAATTCAGGAATGATTATTATGATATGTCAAATTCCCAGTTCATTCTTTTTAAAAATGCATTGAATGTATTAAAAAATCTATTTTCAAAAAAGTACGAAATGATATCTTCTTCATCTTCACTGCGTTACATATGGAAAGCAGCGAGAAAAGGCGACTGTAACGTTTCTAACGGTTTTATTGATGAATTTGAGCATCTGTTTAGTGCTTTAAAAGCTCATTCTCAAGTATATCCCTCTCACTTGCTTGAGAGTCTGGTAAGCCCTGAATTTGATCAATACAAAGGAAGGAAAGCTGCGTTAAAGAGATCGGATTTTCTTGATAAGATGGGAGATGAGATAGATAAAGTTACTGAAAGATATCCCAATCCGCTATCCAGCAAGGTTTTGATCCAACGTGAAAATAATAAAAAAAAGATCCTTAAGGAATTCAATGCATCGGAAAAAGACTGGGATGATTATAAATGGCATTACAGAAATATTATAAATAGCGAAGAAAAGTTAGCGAAGCTTAAGAAAATAATAAAAATAACAAAAGAACAGGAAAATGCGATAAATAGCGCCATAAAAAATCGAATTCCCTTCGGGATCACTCCTCATTACCTTTCACTAATGGATAGTGAAGAAAGTTCTTCTGACTTTCCTCTGAGGATGCAGGTTATGCCTCCGGTTAATTATGTTGAAAAAATGATATCTCATTCGGATGATAAAAGTATTGTTTTTGACTTTATGAGAGAACATGATACTTCACCTGTTGAAAATATAACCCGAAGATATATTAAAGTAGCGATTCTTAAACCCTACGATACATGCCCTCAGATATGCGTTTATTGTCAGAGGAACTGGGAGATCACTTCACCGAACATCCCTTCTGTCAAAGTTTCAAACAAGACTCTGGAAAAAGCAATAGACTGGATAAGAGATCATGAACATATAATGGATATACTTATTACCGGCGGAGATCCTCTGATAATGAATAATTTTATGATTGACGATCTTTTGAAAAAGCTTTCAAGGATCTCCCATCTGAAAAGTATCAGAATAGCTTCAAGAGTGCCGGTTACGGTTCCTCAGAGAATCAATGAAGAATTCATTAAAATATTAAAGAAATATAATCACCCTGGGAAAAGAATAATATATTTTGTCACCCATTTTCAGGACTCCTATGAGATCAGCAGGGAAACACTTGAAGCTGTCAAAAAGATTTCCTTAGCCGGCATCAGCATATATAATCAGCAGGTCTTTACTTTTTCGAACTCCAGAAGGTTTGAAAGTGTTGCATTGAGGATAGCTTTGAAACTTATAGGAATTGATCCTTATTATACATTTAATATGAAAGGGAAGAGTGAAATGGAGGATTATGCAGTGCCTATAGCACGGCTCCTCCAGGAACGGAAGGAAGAAGCGAGATTGCTTCCCGGTATTTATCGTTCAGACGAACCTGTATTCAATGTCCCATTTCTTGGGAAAAACCATCTTCGTGCATGGCAGGACCATGAACTTATATCGATCCTTCCTGATGGCAGAAGAGTTTATGCATTTCACCCCTGGGAGAAAAATATAAGAGAGGTTAACTCCTATATTTATAAAGATGTTTCAATTAGAGAATATCTTGACAGACTTGAATCAATAGGGGAGGACAGTGATGAATACAGAAGTATCTGGTATTATTACTGATCCCGACCGATCCAAAGATCCGGATCCCATCCATACCCGATAAAAAGACTGCTACCGGTTTGTATATTCCTGATGTTCATCCTATTGTTACCTCTGCTTCCAAACATATGAGCGGCAAATGATTCGTCGTTAGACCAATTGAGTCGATATATCTCTTCATTTACAGGGGCATTCAATTTTTTAACAAATTTTCCGTTTATCACATCATGAATATTGTAATTGATGTGAGGTGCTCGAAGCCAGGCAGCAAAACTGACAGGTGAAGCACATGGTCTGCAACTTTGTCCATAAGAGATCTTAATGCCTGCATTTCCTTTCGAGATATCTGCGACCATAATATCTTTTCCGT
>CAYNUG010000084.1:0-9724 GCA_964400545.1 uncultured Clostridia bacterium
AACAGGTAAGCTCTTCTCTTTAATATTTTTTCGGACAATTCTCTCAGAGGAGAAATATCAGTCACCCATACTCCCCTGCCGTATGTACCGACAACAAGATCTCCTCCCGGTTCATGGATCACGATATCCTTAACGGGAACAGGTGGCATGTTGTTCTTCAAGCTGATCCAGTTCTTTCCTCCGTTCAAAGTGAAGAAAACACCTGAATCTGTCCCTGCGAACAGCAATGAACTGTTGATCTTATCTTCTGCAATGACCGATACAGTGGTTTTTGGAATGTCTCCATTTATGTTTTTCCAGGTTCTCCCAAGATTATCCGTTCTGTAGATGTAGGGACTGAAGTCATCCTCTCTGTACCCGGATTTTGTTATGTAAGCACGGTATGGTTTGTGTGATGAAGGTACGACCCGACTGACCCATTTTCCCTCAGGACATCCGAATCTGACAAGCTTTCTGGTTCTATTCCTCCATCTGAGACCATTATTATCTGTGACATGTATTCTGCCGTCATCTGTTCCGGCCCATATCATTCCTCTCCTTAGAGGAGATTCTGCTATTGTAGTAATAGTGCAATACATGATATGTCCTTTCCCGGCGATCTTTACCGGATCGTTCATGGTTAGATCAGGACTTATTTCCTTCCACGAATTACCTCTGTCAAGAGATCTGAGAACCATTTGACCTCCGGTATAAACTATTCTGCTGTCGTGAGGGGACAAAACAATGGGGGTTGTCCATGTGTATCGGTAAGGTGGTCTTCCCTTGATGTTCTTGGGGGTAATTTCTACCCGTTCCCCTCTCAACTGGTCAACTCTGTGATGTTTACCGAATTGTGTTGTGAAATATAGCCACCTGTTGTTCTGGTGATCGACCGATGTATACATCCCGTCCCACATTCCCGTTATTACCCAGTCTTCAATTCCTACAGATCCAGACCATCCGTTAACCGGGCCTTTCCATGTTTCGTGGTCCTGAAGTCCCGCATAAATATTGTAAGGTTTATCGTTGTCCGTTTCCACATCGTATACTTCACCAAGAGGAATATTGTAGTAATGGAACGTGGTTTCTCCTCCGTCCCAGGAAGAATAGAGGCCTCCGTCACTCCCGATCATCATATGACCGGGATCTTTCGGGTCTATCCAGAATGTTCTGACATCTCCGAAGTTCTTTCTAAATAATTTTCTTTCCCTCCAGTTCTTCAATCCCGGCCATGTTTTTCCCCCGTCCTTTGAATACAACATCTGTTCCGCAATGATATATACATTCTCAGGATCTATAGGGTCAACAGTTATTTCATTAAAAGAATAGGCGGCTTTTCCGCTCACATTTATCCCGGGAAGACTCACTTTTCTCCAATTCCCGCCGCCATCGTCTGAACGGTAAACCTCACCTCCGATAAGCTCGTCGTATGAATGATCTGTAAAGGGGTCAAATTTTCCTGTGTCCTTCTTTTCGGGATCTTTTCTCGGATTCAGATTCTGGATCACTGCATAAATTGTATCAGGGTGTGAAATGCAGAGATCTATTCCGATTCTGCCAAGCTTCCCCATCGGAAGTCCGTTTGAAAGCTTTTCCCAGTTCTTCCCGCCATCAGTGGTCTTATAAATTCTACTCTCTTTACCTCCCGCTTCGAAATGCCACGGATATCTTTTTTTGTCATATGAAGCGGCAAAGAGTGTTCCCGGTTTTTCCGGGTTGAGAATGATATCAGAGATCCCTGTTTCATTATTAATGAATAAAACTCTTTCCCATGATATGCCTCCATCGCTGGTTTTATAGACCCCCCTTTCTTCATTTGAGGAAAAAAGGTGTCCCATTACAGCCGCATAAACAGTATCCGGATCTTCCGGATCTATGATTATTTTCCCTATGTGATGCGAATCTTTCAAGCCCATATTTGTAAATGTTCTTCCGCCGTCAACAGATTTATAGATACCGTTCCCGTAATAAGCGGATCTCGCATTTGAATCATCTCCTGTCCCAACCCAGACTATGTTGTTGTTTGTGGGAGCGACCTTGACCGAACCGATCGAATTTACACCGTAGTTATCAAAGATCGGGAAGAATGTCGTACCATTATTTATTGTTTTCCATACTCCTCCATTTCTGGCAGCTGCATAGAATGTATGCTTGTCTTTTTCTCCGGGATTCACAGGGACTGCAATATCAGAGATCCATGCTCCGGCACGGAACGGACCGAGATTCCTGAATTTGAACTCATTGAATAATCCTGATTTGTTTTGTTTAGTTTCTTCTGAATGCTTTTGCAAAGGTGTTAACAAGATAAAAAGAATAGTTAATAGGACTGCAATCGATCTGTGCATATTTCCCCTCCTGATAGGAATTTGATTTCCGGCATCTGTCAGAAAGTCTTATTTTATTTCACTTTCACTTTGTATGCAAATGTGAATATTTTATGAATATGATCTGTTTGACGGGATCGGGTATCTGTACTAAAATTATCGCAGGTGAAAAAATGGATGATCTGTCATTAAAGATAAAAAAGTTGTTAAAGGAAAAAGATGCGATTCTGCTGGCACACAATTACCAGATAAGGGAAGTTCAAAAGATAGCCGATCATCTTGGAGATTCATTGCAACTCAGTAGACTTGCTGCAGATGTGAAAAATAGTGTGATCGTTTTTGCTGGAGTTAAGTTCATGGCGGAAACGGCAAAGATAATTTCTCCTGAAAAGAAAGTGCTATTGCCTAGACTTGATGCGGGTTGCCCTATGGCTGATATGATAACTGTTGAAGAGCTCAGGTGGATGAAGGAGAAGTATCCGAAGGCAAAAGTAGTAACCTATGTGAATTCAGGTGCTGATATAAAAGCTGAAAGTGATGCATGTTGTACATCCTCCAATGCTGTTAAGGTTGTCTCGAATATTGATTCTAATGAAGTGATCTTTGTCCCTGACAGAAATCTTGGCAGCTATGTTCAATCTAAGGTGTCAGATAAGAGAATACATCTTTTCGAAGGTTATTGTTACGTTCATAACCGGATCGAGAAAGAAGAGATAACTGAAACAGCAAAACTTCATCCTGATGCAAAAATAATTGTTCATCCTGAGGTAAGAAGTGAGATTATTGAACTTGCTGATGAGGTTTTATCAACGAGCGGAATCCTGAGATATGCTTCTGCTTCTCCTGCCAATGAGTTTATTGTTGCTACGGAAGAAGGACTCCTTGATAGGATGAGGGGAGAGAATCCCGGTAAGAAATTCTATCCGGCATTAAGACCCAAGATCTGCCAAAATATGAAAAGGACCGAGCTTGAGGACATATACCTTTCACTCAAAATGGAAAGGTATGAAATAGAAATTGATGATGAGATATCCCGAAAAGCTTTGAGATCGCTCAATGAAATGTTAAAATATGTATAGTTTAGGAGAATAAAATGACTTTAAAAGATAAAGTGGATATAATTATAGAGAGAGTAAGACCTGCTCTCCAGGCGGATGGAGGCGGTATAGAACTTGTTGATGTACTCGAAGATGAAGGTATTGTCCTTGTTAATCTGACCGGAGCTTGCAACGGATGTCCCATGAGTACTATTACCATAAAAGGGTATGTTGAACAGACCATGATCGCGGAGATCCCTGAGATCAAAGAGGTGAGGTTGGCCTGATCATAATAGCCTTCTGAAATATTCTTCTCTGCAATAATTTTCGATATCGATCATATTTTTTAACGAATTGTCAAAATTATTGTTACCCGAGCAGAAAATTCCATGCCCTCTGACTATTACACATCCATTGTTACGGATCGCATCAGGAACTGAAACTTCAGGTTTTCCCATTGGCCCAGTGGAAGCTGACGGGACAACCGGTATATTATTAATAGATGAACAATCCGGAAATTTGCAGTCCAACGAAAGAATGACCGTGAACAGCGGATGCCCGTGAATGATCGTGTTCCCGTCAATAGTTTTATAAATATTCCGGTGTACTTCAGTTTCACTTGAAGGAGCAGGTTCGCATTCTACACTCCCGTTCAAAGGTATTTTGACAATATGGTTTTCCAGATCGTCAAGGTATGATCCCGATGTGCTGATATACAGATATTCTCCTTCACGAACCGATATATTTCCGAAAATTGAATCGACAAGTTTCCTTGATACTAAAGATCTCCCCGCAGACCCGATCATCAATTTAGCGTTAGTTCCCCTGATCGGTTGATCTATTTTCGTTGAAGGGACATATTTGTGATCGTAAGATCTGATCCTGTCAATATAATCAAGGTCTTGTAATGTCAATTCTCCTTCTCTTCTTTTGTTAAGGATCGTGAGAAAAAATTTTACGAATATTGAAAAGCATGCAATACTGAGAATTACGAATGGTGATATATTACTATCCTTGTTACCTGTTAAAATGCATCTGTCTGAAGAGAGTATTGCTCCTGTATCCTTGATCAGATCCGTAATACCGGATATTTCGGAATGGTGTAATATCGGTATCCTCGGGAGGAATAATTCGGATTCGGAGTCGACAGGGACGATCTCCTTGTACTTGTTATCAATGAAATACATTGATATGGTAGAATATGGTTCTGCCAGGATGAATTCAAGAATCTCATTCTCAGGATATTCTTTTCCCGATCTGTTCGAGAGACTTGTCGGGGAGATCATAGTCAGACCACGATCTTTAAGACGTTGCAATTGAATATTCTCTGTCTGAATGGAAACTGGTTCTTCCCCGATCATTTTATTTATACTCCCTGAATTTGTAATAGATCATAATTGAATTATTGGAGAAAAGTAATATAATATCAATAGAATAGTAATGAAAATTTTAAAAAGGGACAAGAAATTTTATTACCGGAATTTCTCTTGACTAACAGAGGAATCCGGGTATTAATAAAGAGTGAAATGAACGTTCAGGCGTAATTGGGAGCAAAAATGAATATGGATAAATTTACATTAAAGGCAAATAATGCAATTGAGGAGAGTGTACGGTTTGCGGGAGAGAATGGGAATCAGGAGGTCACTGAACTTCACCTTGCACATTCGATAATTATAGATGAAAAAAATATTGTTCCTGAAGTATTAAAAAAGACAGGAACTGACAAAGCAAGGATTCTTTCAGAACTTGAAGACGCTGTTTCACTACTCCCAAAGGTGCATGGAGCAGATGGATATATCGGGAAGGGTCTGAAAAAGGTTCTCGATAAGGGGATAACTATTGCGACAAAGTTCAAAGATGATTACGTTTCGACAGAACATATCTTTCTCTCTCTTCTGCAATCTAAATCGGAAGTGGTTTCAATCCTGAACAAAAACGGGATAGATGAGAATACTTTTTTGAAAGCCCTTATGGATATCAGAGGGAATCAGAGGGTTACGGATCAGAATCCTGAGGATAAGATACAACCTCTCTCGAAATACGGGAGGGATCTTGTTGAGATGGCTCGTGAAGGGAAACTTGATCCTGTGATAGGGAGAGATGAAGAGATAAGAAGAGTGATGCAAGTCCTGGTTAGAAGGACAAAGAACAATCCTCTGTTAATAGGTGATGCGGGTGTAGGAAAAACAGCAATAGTTGAAGGGCTGGCATTAAGAATTGTTCAGGGGGATATACCGGAAATACTTAAGGATAAAAGAGTGATATCTCTTGATATCGGAAGTCTCCTGGCGGGAGCAAAATACAGAGGAGAGTTTGAAGAGAGATTGAAAGCTGTGATCAAAGAAGTAGTTGACTCTGAAGGAAGGATCATTTTATTTATGGATGAACTGCATACAATAGTCGGAGCAGGAGCGTCTGAAGGTTCTGTAGATGCTTCAAATATGTTAAAACCTCCACTTGCAAGGGGAGAACTCAGATCTATAGGGGCTACAACTTTAAATGAATATAAGAAATATATCGAGAAGGATCCTGCACTCGAGAGGAGATTTCAGCCTGTTTTTGTAAAAGAACCTTCTGTAGAGGAGACAATTTCCATTCTCCGTGGAATTAAGGAAAAATATGAGATCCATCATGGGATCAAAATAACAGATGCTGCCTTAATATCTGCTGCGACACTTTCCGACAGGTATATAACCGACAGGTTCCTTCCTGACAAAGCGATAGATCTGATAGATGAGGCTTCGTCCAAGCTGAGGATAGAAATTGACTCAATGCCTGAAGAACTTGATGAACTTGAAAGAAAGATCATGCAGATGGAGATAGAGAAGCAGGCATTAAAAAAGGAGAACAGCAGTGATGCAAGGGATAAGATGAAGAACCTTGTTGACGACCTGGAGGAAGTGAAATTATCGAGAGATAAGCTCAAAGGGCATTGGGAGAAAGAGAAATCATTGATAGGGCAGCTCAGGGATAAAAAAGAAGATATTGATAATCTTAAAATAAAAATGAAAGAAGCCGAACGGAATAATAATTATGAAATTGCTTCACAGATCCAGTACGGGAATATTCCGGAAAGTGAACGGGAGATCAACCGAATTCAGAATGAACTGGATGAACTTCAGTCAGAGAAAAAGATCCTTACCGAAATTGTTACTGAGGAGGATATTGCGGATGTAGTTTCACGGTGGACAGGTATACCGGTCTCAAAACTTTTGAGTGGTGAAAAAGAGAAATTGCTTGTTATGGAAAAAATAATCAAGAAGAGAGTGGTTGGCCAGGATGATGCTGTTACTGCGGTTGCGAATGTTATCAGACGATCCAAAGCTGGATTGAACGAGCAGGGAAGACCAATCGGATCATTTATTTTCCTCGGTCCGACCGGAGTGGGGAAAACAGAACTTGCAAAAGCTCTTAGTGTTTTTATTTTCAATAGTGAGAAGGCAATGATCAGAATTGACATGTCAGAATATATGGAAAAGCATTCAGTTTCAAGATTGATCGGGGCTCCTCCTGGGTATATAGGGTATGATGAAGGCGGGCAGTTAACAGAAGCTGTTAAGAGGAGGCCGTATTCCCTGATCCTCCTGGATGAAATTGAGAAGGCTCATCCGGATGTTTTTAATATTCTGCTTCAGTTGCTCGATGACGGACGTCTTACGGACGGAAAGGGGAAAACAGTAAATTTCTCAAATACGATAATTATTATGACCTCTAATCTGGGTTCGGATATTATTCAGGAAAAGACAGAATATGCTGATATAAAAAAGGAGATCGATAATCTATTATATAAACATTTCAAACCTGAATTTCTTAATCGTATAGATGAGGTGATCACGTTCAGACCTCTTAGTAAAGAGATGATAAAAATGATAGCTGCCCTGGAGATATCAAAATTGGAAATACGCCTCGGTGCAGCTGGAATTAAAACTGAAATAAGTGAAGAAGCATTGAACAAACTTGCTGAACTCGGGTTTAATCCTGTACTTGGTGCAAGACCTTTGAAAAGAATTATTCAGAATAAGATCCAGGATAAATTATCAACGATGATCCTATCAGGAGAGATAAATAATGCTTCAACAATAGAAGTTGATTACAGAGGAGACGATTTCAAATTCACTGTAAAGAAGTAAATATTGCATCCTTTCCAATCTCCCCCCTCTACAAGTCCCCTCTGTAAACAACCCTTCCAAAATCCCTGTTGTTAAAACTGCTATAATATAGCAATAAGTGTGCCAAACCGGGAATTGTTTTTATGGAAAAAAATAATATTGTGGATACTCCCGATATTCCAATAAAAATATGATCTGAGTGAAAATCGGATTTACATTGAAAAACAGTGACTGTAAACAAAGTATATACTTACTATGAACTTTGTTTATAAACTTTATTGAAAATAGTTGATATTAATAAAAATAGTATATATAATGCCTACATGAGATATCTTCTTTATTATTGCGACGGATTTATTAAAAAATTCCCTTTGCGGGGGGGTAAAGTTACTATCGGGAGAAAAAGAGACAGCGATCTTGTACTTGATCTTGATTCAATTTCAAGAAAACATGTTAAGATCGAGATCGGAAGCGAGATAATTATTCATGACCTCGATTCAACAAATGGTGTATACGTAAGAAATGTAAAAGTTAAAGAATCCCTGATAGAAATAGGAGAATCCTTTAATATTGGAGGGATGGAGTTTTTTCTTAGAGAAGGAAGTCTGGATGAGTTCAAAACTGCTGATGAATTGAAGACGATATTTAACGGTATCAATACTTCATCTGTGAAATCCGGAATAGAAGAAGAGGATACAAAATTTTTAAATGATATTTTTGCAGATATACTTAGGTATATTGCAAAGACCGGATTCAGGAAACAAAGTTTCAACCATTTTATTCATGATCTTTCCGATTATCTTTCTCAATTGCAGAATTTCGGCTCTTTGGCACTGTTATCAAAAGATAACGGGGGGTACAATATCTTTTTTTCTATCGATCGTATAGAAAATTTAATATCTTATATAACCGATCTTGTAAAAAAAGACGAAGAAATATTTAAAGAAGGGCGACAAGATGTTACCTTCCCGGGGACAAAACACAGATTCTATTCTTTTCCTGTTGAATTAAATGATATTAAAGCTGTCATGATATATGTTCCTTTAAATCCATTTGTAGCTGAAGGAGATATTGTTCTTGAATTTCTTGATCTCCTCGCGAAAGAGATATCACTTCTCGCCAGAATCTTACTAAATGGCGGAGAAAAAGTTATTCCTGATCTTGCCGAGAAGTATGATGCAGATAAAGTTTCAATCGTTGCAGTGGATCCGGTAGTAAAGAACTTGATCGATCAAACGGCAAAGATCGCAAAAAGTGATGTGTTTGTCCTTATCGAAGGTGAATCTGGAACAGGTAAAGAACTATTTGCAAAACTTTTACATAAAAATTCTTTCAGGAGTAATGAGCCCTTTATTGCTATTAACTGTGCAGCGATCCCTGAAGCTTTACTGGAGTCTGAATTGTTTGGACATGAAAAAGGATCATTTACTGGAGCACACATTAAAAAACAAGGTAAGCTTGAGATTTCTTCCGGAGGTACCTTGGTATTAGATGAGATAGGGGATATGCCTATCCAGTTGCAGGCAAAGATCCTGCGAGCTCTTCAGGAGCATGAGTTCTACAGTGTCGGAGGTACAACCCCGATCAAAGTTGATCTTCGGATAATCTCACTTACAAATAAAAATATAAAAAAGCTGATTTCAGAAGGGACTTTCAGGGAAGATCTCTACTACAGGCTTGTTCACCACCGGATCACTATTCCCCCCCTTAGAGATAGGAAGAAGGACATATCACACTTGATCAATTATTTTACCGGGAAGTTCTCTGAGGAACTTGGAAAGAATGTCGGGGGATATACGGTTAAAGTGTATAAAACAATGGAGAATTATTTGTGGCCTGGAAATGTAAGGCAACTCGAGAATGAGATCAGGAGATTGGTTAACCTTGTAGATCCGGGTGGTAATATTTACTATGAACTATTGTCGGAAGAAATTAGAAAAGGTGATTATCGTATAGATGATGATGAGAAGGAGAGTTCGGGAATTTACGGCAAATTCGGAACGGAACGGGGATATATAATCCATCTTCTCAAGAAGAACAATTGGAATAAATCCAGAACTGCACTTGAAGTGGGGATCACTTACCAAGGCCTTCATAAAAAAATGAAACGACTCGGAATAGAGAAACCGGGAAAGATCGATTGATCTGATATCCCAATCGGAAGTGTTGAAAATATTTTTTGTCCGTTATATCCTTTGGTGATAAAATTCAATACCGGATCTTAGTTTAAGCGAAGATCACAAAGAGGAAGAACATGAATATATTGTTAATATTT
>CAYNUG010000085.1:0-9707 GCA_964400545.1 uncultured Clostridia bacterium
TCATACTCTGTTCTAAATATTTCTGTAGGAATTTCAGCCATTTTTCATCCTTTTTTTTTCTTTTTTCTGAGGTAAAACTTAATAAAATAGCACTTCAACTTGAAATACATTGAACTTTATGATATATATTCCAAGTATTAAAAAAAGGAGTAATTTGATGTTTGCAATACTTGAAACAGGCGGAAAGCAGTATAAAGTTGAAGAAGGGGACATACTTGAGGTTGAGCTGTTAGGTGAAAAGAAAGAACAGGAAGTCTTTATCTTCGAAAATGTTCTTTTGCTGAATGGAGACACCACCAAGATCGGCACTCCCTATGTAAAGAATGCCAAGGTCAAAGCAAAGATTCTGTCTGAGATCAAAGCCGAGAAGATCATTGTATTTAAGAAAAAATCGAAAAAGCAATATAGAAAAACACAAGGTCACAGACAGAGACTTCACAAGATCCTGATTGAAAAAATAGAAGTTAAGGCGGAAGCCAAACCTAAAACAGCAGCTGAACCGAAGGCTGCCAAACCAACCACTAAGAAGAAGGAGAATTAAAAATGGCACATAAAAAATCGGGCGGAAGTGCAAAGAACGGTAGAGACAGTATCTCCAAGAGGCTTGGCGTTAAAAAATATGGCGGAGAAAAAATAAATGCAGGATCGATCATAATCAGGCAAAGAGGATCGAAGTTCAAACCGGGACTGAATGTCGGAATAGGAAAAGATGACACATTATTCGCTCTTTCTTCCGGTGTTGTAAAATTTGTCACAAAAAATAAAAGAAAATTTGTAGAGGTCATACCAAATTAACCGGCAACCTTCAGATCCGATCCCGGAGATAACTCTGAAGGCAAGTCATTTCAAGGTTTTTCCACTTATCACTTAATATGTTCATAGACAGAACGATCGTGATCTTTTCTGCAGGAAAAGGTGGTAATGGTTCCACAAGTTTCAGACGAGAAAAATTCATTCCGAAGGGGGGACCCGACGGAGGTGACGGAGGGAACGGAGGAAGCATTGTCCTTGTAAGCAGAAAAAAAGTAAGCTCACTTATAGACTTCAAAGGCAATCATCATATCAAAGCGGAAAATGGAGGGAATGGTGCCGGTAACAACAGGACCGGGAAAAGTGGAGAGAATAGGGTCATGGAAGTTCCTGCGGGCACATTGATCAAAAGCTTCCCGGATGAGGAAATAATGTTCGACTTCACTGACGAAGACATTGAATTCACTATCGCTGAAGGGGGGAAAGGCGGTGCAGGGAATGTCCGGTTTAAATCATCTGTCAACCAGACTCCAAAAACCGCCAAGAAGGGAAAACCCGGAGAATCAATAAAAGTAATTCTTGAATTAAAACTAATTGCTTTTGCCGGATTAGTGGGATTTCCAAATGCAGGTAAATCAACCCTGATCTCAAAACTGAGTAGTGCAAAACCGAAAATTGCAGATTACCCCTTCACAACACTAACCCCCCATCTCGGAGTTGTATACCAGGGATATGAAAGTCTTGTTATCGCAGACATCCCGGGAATAATCGAAGGCGCTCATAAAGGTGAGGGGATGGGGACTGATTTCCTCAGACATATCGAAAGAAATCGTGTCCTCGTATTTATGCTGAATGTGGGAGATATCTCGGAAACGGATCCTATTGACAGGCTTAAGATCCTTATGAACGAACTCCGATCATACAAAAAAGAATTAATGAGAAAAAAACACCTTGTTGTTGCAAATAAGATCGACCTGTTGGATAATGTGGATAGCGACATTGGACTCCTTGACCTAAGGGAGTATTGTAGGACTGAGGGATTTGAATTATTGGAAATTTCAGCAATTAAAGAGATCAATCTTAATCAACTTAAAAATAAGCTTTTTAAAATTTTAAATGAGGACTAAGAAAAGAACAGGAATACTTGGAGGAACTTTCGATCCGATTCATTACGGACATGTTGATCTCGGTCTCCATGTTCTACATCAATTCAATCTGAGTTCAATAAGATATATTCTTTCTGCCAAACCCCCTCACAAGCGTGGTTATCAGATAGCACCGGTTGATATACGATGGAAAATGCTGGTAGCCGGATTACAATCCAACCCCAGACTTATTCCAGATGATATAGAGACAAAAAGAGATGAATATTCATGGACAATCAACACAGTAAAACAATTAATTAAAGATTCTCCTGATGACAAGCTGTTTTTTCTTTCCGGAAGTGAAGGATTCCTTAAGGTCAGGACATGGAAAGAATACAGGAAATTATTTGAATTAATAAATTTTATTATCGTAATGAGAAACTCAGATCAGGAAAAAGAAGTCTCGCAACTCCTGAAAGAAGAAGGAATAACTCCTGTTTCTCAAGGGAAACCTGAAGTAGATTCAACAGCAGTGTATTATTATTCTTATAGATCTAACTATCTTGATCTATCCTCCACCCTGATCAGAAACCTGATCGGCAGGGGGAAAAGTGTTTCGAAGATGGTGAACAAAAAAGTTAAAGAGATAATAAAGGAGAACGATCTCTATGGAAAAAATCAACCCGGACAAATTTAATTCTACTCTGAAGAAGTGGAGGATTCCCCCTATCATCAAAAAAGCGGTATCAGTTATTTCTGATAAAAAAGGAGATAACATAGTAATACTTAAACTAAAAGGTATTACCGACCTGACAGATTTCATTGTGATCTGCAGCGGCAATTCCAACAAACAGAACAATGCCGTTGCAAATGAACTTCACAAACAATTAAAAAAGGAATTCAAATCGGGACCCCTGGGAGTAGAGGGAAATAAATTCGGAGATTGGATCCTTATGGATTATGTGGATTTCATTATCCATATTTTCTCCCCGGAAATGAGAGAAAAGTATTCTCTTGAAAAACTTTGGATGGATGCAAAAAAATACGATTTTACATTTACTGAAAAACCTTAAAGACCCTTCCTCTCTTGACTTAAAGAGAAAAGCGGACAAGGTGGCAGTATTCGAAACCGGTGTTCTTCTTATCGGAGAGACTGGAACCGGAAAAGATTTCTGGGCTGACTATATTCACAAAAAAAGCGGAAAAGATAAAATGCTGAACCTGAACTGCGGGGATGTTCCGGAGAATCTCCTCGAGAGCGAATGGTTCGGATACAGGAAAGGTGCATTCACGGGTGCGGATAAAGAATTCGAAGGGAAATGGATGTCGGCATCCGGAGGAATTATATTTTTGAATCAGATCGATCTTCTCAGTGTTAACATGCAATCCAGATTACTCCGAATAATAGAAAGGAAAAAATTCTATCCTCTCGGATCATCAACGGAACAAGAAGTAAATTCCCGATTCCTTTTCTCAACCGATCATGATATTGAAGAAAAAGTCCGATCCGGAGCTTTCAGAAAAGATCTTTATTACAGGATCTCCGCATTTTCGATAAAGATACGGCCTTTAAGAGAGAGAAAAGACGACATCATTCCTCTGGTCAAATTCTTCACTTCGGAAAAAGATATGGGATTTGAACTTACAGGTAAAGGTAAAAAAAATCTACTTGATCACAAATGGGAAGGGAATATAAGAGAGATTCAAAATTTCGTTAACAATATATCCATTTTCAAGAATGTATTGGAAGATTCAGATACTGAGCAACTTTCGGGAACCTTATTCTCTTCAGAAAAGCCAATGCTTTATGACGATATTCCTCTCAGAGAGCTCGAGATCAGGTATATTAATCATCTGATAAAAAAATACGGAAATAAATCTAAAGTAGCCGGTATCCTGGGCATATCCAGGAAATCCCTCTATGACAGGTTGAAACATTATGGCAAAGATTGAACTTGTTTGTATCGGCAAACAGAAGTTTAAAGATCTGGAACCTCTTGAAAAAGAATATGAAAAGAAGATCAGTTTCTTTGCAAAGTTCATTATCACTATAATTAAACCCGTAAAATCCGGCAACGAGAAAACAGCAATGAAAGCGGAAGGAAATAAAATACTCGAGAAAATCAAGGATAATGATATTCTGATATCACTTGACAGAAAAGGAGATATATTAAGTTCTGTAGAATTTTCAAGGTTTATTTCCAACAAGCTCAACTACAGTGATAAGAACATCGTGTTTGCAATAGGCGGACCTGCTGGATTATCTGACGATGTACTTAAAAATTCAGCCAAAGTAATATCATTTTCAAAAATGACGTTTGCACACGACATCTTTAAAATATTGTTCCTTGAACAACTATACAGAGCATTTACTATAATTAAAAGGACAGGTTATCACAGATAAAACCTGGGCAAAGGAGAATCAAATGAAACTTTTTGTATTATTCACAATCTTAACAACAATTTTTCTGTCATTATCCGCAGGAACACCGGATGTTGACTATAACAAATATTTTACAGGTCAAACTATGAGGATCGACTATTTCCATATAGGGAACAGTTCAGAAGAGTTGATAACTATTGATAAAATTTACAGAGAAGGCGAATGGGCGGGGAGCAAGAAAAAACTTACAAACTCATTCCCGTATGGAAAATACAGAGCAAAAATATTCACTTCTGATGAAAAAACACTCCTGTATTCAAGGGGATTTGATTCATATTTCGGTGAATACAAAACCACTGGAGATGCCGCCAGGGGAATAAAAAAATCGTATCACGAATCGGTACTGATCCCCTACCCGAAAGAAACAATAATCTTAAAGATCGTTCAGGTATCAGGCAGAACTGAAATCTCAACTCTCATAACAAAAAAGATAGATCCATCATCTATAAATATCATACGGGAGAAAAGAAAAAGGGATATTATTGTTTTCGATGTTCACAAAACCGGGGATCCTTCCAAACGGGTCGATCTCGTCATTGTTGCGGAAGGCTATACAAAAAATGATCTGGAAAAGGTCAAAAATGACTTTCAGAAAGTTAAGAAAATTTTCTTCAGTCAGGAACCCTACAGATCAAATATGAATAAATTCAATATTTACGGCATATTCAAACCTTCGGATGAATCCGGAACCGATGAACCCAGGATCGGAAAGTTAAGGAACACATCGGTCGACACGACTTTTAATTCCCTCGGATCGGCAAGATACCTTCTGACCGAAGCAAATAAGAAATTAAGGGACATAACATCGGCTGCACCCTGCGATGCTATAATGATAATGGTAAATTCCACAAGATATGGCGGAGGAGGGATATACAACAGTTTCTGTACTTTTACAATCGACAACAAGCAGGCATCTTACCTGATCCTGCATGAGTTCGGACATTCTTTCAGCGGCCTGGCTGATGAATACTATTCATCTGCAGTCTCCTACAACGACTTTTATCCAAAGGGTATCGAACCTGTGGAACCTAACATAACAGCTCTTTTGGACCCTGCAAAGATAAAATGGTCGTCACTTGTAAAAGACGGTACAAAGATACCGACACCGTGGGGGAAAAGGGATTTTGACAGAATGAACAATGAGTTCGGGAAAAAGCGAAAAGAGATAAATTTGAAAATCGAGAGACTGACAAGATCCGGTGCATCAAAAGAAAAGATACTTCAGGCAAAACAAGAAATTGAGAGCCTTATGAAGGAAAAAGAAAAAGAGAATAGAGAGTTTTTCTCAAGATCGGGATTGACCGGAGTGGTCGGCGCCTTTGAAGGTGCAGGATACTCTTCCAAAGGAATGTACAGGCCGATGATCGACTGTATAATGTTCACGATCGGGAAAAAGCCATACTGCAAGGTTTGTGAAAATGCGGTTTCGGAAATGATAAAAAAATATTCTGATTGACATTCAAACTTAACCTAAATACTTTTAAGTAAATTGAACATGAAGCAATAAAGGATATCTCCGTCTCGAGAATGAAGATATAATAATTTCTTTCTAATCTGTCCTTTGGCGACTGGTTTAATAAAAGATTCTCTATTGCTACGACACCATTTGTCGTACCTCATGATTCATAATAGTCTTATGAAACATAATAATAAATTAATATTTTTAAGATTGTCTTTATTATCATTTTTAAGTATTCTGAAAATAGATAGTTTTTATTTTATATCGGAGAGAGATGAGAATTAAAATAGAGTTGACGGGAGAGAAAAATATAATCCTCCCCGTTGGATTTAATTCTATCATCCAAGCGGTTATTTACTCTTTTTTTAACAAAGAGAGTGCAAAATGGCTCCACGAAAAGGGATTCAAGTATGAGAACAGATCCTTTAAACTTTTTACATTTTCACCTTTTCTTGAAAGAGGATTTTTCGATAAAGAGAGAAAAACTTTTAAATTTCCTCGAAACCTAAGCTTCCTATTCTCCTCTCCCGTTGACTGGATTATAGAAGAATTTGCGGTGAATTTTATAAAACAAAGTAACCTTCAATTTAACGGACAGAAAGTATCCATTAGTTCAATCAATGTTCTGAAATATCCTGAAATGAACAAGAACTCGATCACAATAAATGCAATCACCCCCATCGAAACACACTCGACATTCAAAAAAGAAAACGGAAAAAACTTCACTCATTATTATTCTCCGTACGAATCCGGATTTAACGATCTGATAAACAAAAATTTGAAAAAGAAATGGGAAGCATTATACAAAAACAAATGCTCTTTCGATATAAATATTAAGCCGTTATTCTCAGGCAACCGAAATGAGAAAATCAGATATTTCGGAACTGGGAAAAACCAAAAAACTCTGATAAAAGGATGGAAAGGAAGGTTTCTTTTGTCAGGTGATCCCGAATTTTTAAAGTTTGGATACGACACCGGTATAGGATCAAGAAACAGTCAGGGTTACGGAATGTTTGAGGTGATGGGAAAAAATGGTTAGGAATAACATAAAAATCCTAAATTTAAAAGAGAATGAGCATTTGGAATTAAAGAAATCAATCTCCGAACTAAAAGAAGGGATCAAATCGATAACTGCTATTCTAAACAAACATGGGAAAGGGGAAATATATTTCGGTGTAAAAAATAATGGAGAAATAATAAAGCAAGACATCTCGGAAAGAACCTTAAGAAATATTTCAAGAACAATCTCAGAAAATATTGAACCGAAAATATTCCCGGAAATTGAAAAATTGGGTGAGGATTCTCATGAATATATTCATATAAGTTTTGAGGGTACTGAAACACCTTACTTTGCTTACGGTAGAGGTTATATACGCGTCGCTGATGAAGACCGACAATTAAGTGCAAAAAAGCTGAAAGAGATGATTATCAAAAAAGAGATTTATAAGAGCAGCTGGGATTCCGAACCCAGTGAATTAAATATAAACCATATTGAGGAACACGTTCTTAAATCATTTGTTGATAAAGCAAGCTTGTCCGGCAGACTGCCGAAAACAAAAAGTAGTGTCAATAATATCCTAAAGAAACTTAAACTTGAGAAGAATAACCGATTAACATTAGCTGCAAAATATCTATTCACAAATAAACATAACCTTGAAGTGCAAACAGCAGTATTTGCAGGGAATAATAAAATTACATTTTTAGACATAAAAAAGCATATTGGTAATCTATTTTTTTTACTTGAACAATCTGAGAATTATGTCAAAGAAAAAATGAATTGGAAGGTCGAATTTAAGAATTTCAAACGAAAAGAGATACCGGAAATACCTCTTAGAGCTCTACGTGAAGCTTTGGTAAATTCACTTATACACAGAGATTTCAATAACCCAAAAGGCAATGAAATAGCAGTTTATAAGAACAGAGTGGAGATTTATAACCCCGGAACATTTCCGGAGGGTCTTACTCCTTTGGATTTTATAAAAAATGAAGAACATTCTTACTTAAGAAACCCTTTGATTGCAGAAATGTTCTATTTAACAAAATTTGTGGAAAAATGGGGTTCCGGATTAAAACGGATTCATGAAGAATGCAAAGAGAATAATGTTAAAGTGGAATTTAAAATTATAAAAACAGGAGTTGTCACTGTATTTTACAGAAACAGATCGACAAGTGAAAAAACAAAATATTCCAAAAAAGAGATAGGAACAAAAACTGTGGGGAAAACTGTGGAGAAAACTGTGGAGATAATACTAACTCTAATAAAAAACAAACCGCAAATTACAATAAAAGAGATATCCTCTCATACGGGTCTGACCCGAAGAGGAGTTGAATGGAATATTGATAAACTAAAAAAAGAGCGCAAACTTAAACGGATAGGTCCTGCAAGAGGGGGACATTGGGAAATAACCGAGTATGAATAATTATGAGCATTAAGAATATTACAAAAATTCAAAAGGAACACCATATCCCGACAGGTAATTCCGAATTTTTAAAGTTTGGATACGACACCGGTCTCGGATCAAGAAACAGTCAGGGTTACGGAATGTTTGAGGTGATTAGGCAAACAGGAGGAACTAATTAAATATGATACGAGAAATAATTAATTACACAAAGCATTTGAAAGAAAATTCTCCTCAAATATTTGAACAGGGACTTGAGCCATCAAAGGGACTTCATATCTTTATCGAATTGGATGATGAAGGTAATGCGATTAATTTCCCTGGCCAAAAAGGTGTTAACTGGGACTATTATGACGGAAAAACAATGAGTCCATTTTTAAAACAAATTATCCCTTTTGAATTCGAGAGTTTAAGGGTAGGAACCAGAATGGATAAAGTATTTGATGTAGGGAAGGTGGAGGGTAGCAAAAAATTTCAGATTTTTTCTTGTTCTCCATACGTAGTATCATTTAAAAAACAATCTTTTTCACAAATAAAACTTAGATTAAAACCTTTTTTTGATAATGCAATAAAAACATGTTTAACTAAAGAAAAAATTGATGAAATAAATAAAGTTTTATCCTTTAAAAAAATAATTGGTTTCGTTCTTGAGAACTTAACCCTTTTTTCAGAGCAAGAAATTAATCCTGAAATGTTAGATCAACAAAAATCAATTTTTGAATTCATGAAAAATGACTTTTTTGTGAATATTTATCATAAAAACATAACTATTGAAGATTATAAATCAGCACATCAGAAATATTTAGAGTTGAAACTTTTTAATACAAACGATTACAATTCAGAAGAACAAATTTCAGAAAACACCTATGGTTTAAGCGGTTTTATAAATGGAATGAATATGAAAAAACCATTTCTTGAACATAAAACAGCTAGCATGTATAAAGGTATTGCAAGTAGAATAAAAGCAAAAGAAGCAGTATTGTTGAACGATTTTGATTTATTATTAAAAAGAAAGAACAATAAAGTTTTCCCAAGCCCTATACCGATTTTTATAGATAAAAATGAGTTTAAAAACACAGATGATATATTATCTATTTTTAAAGAAGATGGGAGACTTACATATTCTCAAATTCTGAAAAAGATTTTTCAAAAAAATAACGATATAATTCTTCAAAATTATTATCTATTATTTTTTAACTTCAAATACGAACTTGAAGATTTTGATTTTGTTTCAAAATTCCGTTATTCCTTGAAAGATAATGATCAATATCCAATAATAAGAAATATATTTGAGATTAGAAATAAAGATGGATTAGCATCAGAAAGGAAAATTAAAAATGTATTTCAATTTGAATTGGATGTTGTTAGAACTATATTTAACAACTCGCTTGTAAAGATTAAAGATGAAGAGTTTAAAGTAAATTATTTTGGTGAAGTAAAAGTAGAATATGTCAGTGGCAAAGAACCTGTATATTTAATGATTATGAAATACCGCAAGGCGTTCTACGACTATATTTATAAATCAAAAACTCATGCAATCAATTCATTAATGTGGGATGAAATAATGCGGA
>CAYNUG010000086.1:0-9407 GCA_964400545.1 uncultured Clostridia bacterium
ACGATCTCTTCAGCACGATCCGGAGCAATATCGGAAATATAAATAAAGTCCTTTCTTTCAGAGAATGTCCTGAGCAGATCAGTTTCATTAATAACTTCTTTCCTTGCAGTGTTGATGAGTGTAGCATTCTCAGGCATTTTTGATAAGAGTTCTCTGTTTATCGACCCTTTTGTTTTTTCGTTATTAGGAATATGAAGTGATATATACTGACAAGTTGAATATAGTTCCTCTTCAGAAGAAAGCGGGATGACTCCATCAGCTTTAATGACTGAATTCTCAATAAAAGGATCAAAAGCATATATTTCCATCCCGAATCCTTTAGCAATCCCGGCAACGATTTTGCCAACATTTCCATAAGCATGAATTCCCAGTTTTTTCCCCTTCAGCTCGGTACCGGATTTTCCGTTATATTTATTTCTTGCCATCATAACCATCATTCCGAGTGCAAGTTCGGCCACTGCATTTGAATTCTGTCCGGGAGTGTTCATAACAACAATATTCATAGAGGAAGCATGAGCAATATCAACATTATCAAAACCGGATCCTGCCCTAACGATCACCTTAAGATCTGTTGATGCTTCCATCACTTCTTTATCGATCTTATCACTTCTAATGATCAAAGCTTCATATCCCGGAAGTTTTTCGAAGATCTGGGACCTGTCTGAATAAGATTCAAGAAAATCGATCTGATAGCCGGCTGCTTCTCCAATATTTTTTAATTCTTTTGCCGCTTTTGCAGCAAATGGTTTAACTGTTACTACTAATACTTTTTTTGACATTTTATTCCCCCTCTGAAAGAAACAATTCTACTAACTTTATTTGTAAAATTCAATGAATTATCTGAAGGTTTTCAGGAGAGAGAATTTTATACCTTTAAATGGTGGGAGTATATAGCATTGTCCGCCAGAACATACCTGCCCGCCTCTGACAGTTCCTCCTGAGATATTCAACTTCATATCATTCTTGAAATTTAATACAAGTCCTCCATTATAAAAATTGTTCAATCCTATTATTTTGTTATGAGAGTATTGGTATATAAAGAAAAGGATCACACCTTTAGAATGAGCGATCTGAAAAGAATAATCTTTTTCGTTAAATTTGAAACTCTTATCGCTGTATCTTTTGTCTTTAGAGGAAATTGTCAGGCTTATCATATCGCTGATCTGCCAGGTAAGATCAATATCATATTTCTTTATTGGATAGATAATGTTCTTTATCCCGTATGAAAGATCAAATGAGAATTTGTCCCCGATATCAATGGCACTGATCCCTCCGTAAATGTGTGAGCCGGTATCCTGATATTCTCTGTATTTTCCTATATTTAAGTAGAATGAAATTTCAGGATCAAATAGTGTATATTGAAGAAGTACTCTTAAGCCTTCAGAATCATTCAGGGAAGTAGTTTCATCTTCTTTGTCTGCAACCGGAGGATTATTCATTTCATTATCAAAATCTGAATAATTCTTATATTCGAGCATCATTGTTGTATGACCTTTGTTATAAGTGAGATTCGAATAGAAGGCCTGTCCGTTGTTCATCAGAGTGTCAGTAAAATCGAGGATGGCAAATTCTGCGTAATAACTGAGATTGCGGGAAAGCATATTCCCCTTCATATTAAAAGAATAGGTTAATCTGTCGCCTAACTGTTTAAGTGTGTTCACATCGGAAATGTAGCTGAGACGACCTCCGACCTTGTTGTTCTTCGATAACCTGAGATCAATCTCACAACCTGCAACCCTCCACTTCTGATCATTTGTGTCATCGATGATCTCCCCACCGAGGAAACGGGCATCGATCTTTTTTGTTAAATATTTCAGATCTGCACCAAGAATAGTCCTTTCCCTGAATATCGTGTCATTCTTTTGAACTGAAAGGACCAATCCATGACCCAGAACAGAATAAAGATCTCCAATGGTCATTTTAAATCTTTTTGAATTGTATCGGATCGTTTTTCGAAAGATATCAAAATTAGTTTCAGGAATTGTATTGTTAAGATCCCTTTTATAATAATTGTTGGCACGAAGAGTCAGGTTAAATGACCATTTTTTTAAATTTGCAAATATTGATAATGTTTCATAGTATTGTCTTGAATTCGTATAAGTGTTGTTCAGATTAAGAAGAAGTTCATTATTAATAAAGAAATTCATCTTTCCGGATTGGAATCCGTTTAGATCCATACTGAAGATCAAAATGAAAAAAACCGGAATTAAAAGAAATAGTTTTTTATTTATTCTTGAGCTCAAGGATCTTCTCTCTTACTTCTTTTTCAAAACCTGGGATATATCCGGTGTGTGAAAATACGATGTTCTTATTGATATCAATGATCATGGTATAAGGAACTGTTCCTGCGGGATTGAATATTCCGGAAACACTACTGTCCGGGTCAAGAAGAACCGTAAATTTGTAGCCTCTGCTTTTAACGAAACTTTCTATCCTTGCAAAAGATGATGCTTCATCCGTGGAAATAGCCAGAACAGCTACCTGGTCTTTGAATTCCTGACCTATATTATCCAGTTTTTTGAGAAGCTTTTTACAGGGTTTACACCACGTTGCCCAGAAATCAATTACTATGATCTTTTTGCCGAGGACATCTGATATGGAAAATTGTGTCCCGTCTATTTTTTGAAGTGAAAAGTCGGGGAGGGAAGAGGGTTGGAGAGAATTTAGCAAAAAGAAAAAAGCTATTATTGTCAGTATCTTTAATTTCATGTTTAAATGTCTGTTCACTTATCAGAGCAGTTCTTCGATCTTTTTTGAAATTGCTTCTTTATCAAATTCTGATCTGCGGTATCTGATAACAAAATCTCTTCCGACAATAACATTGAATGGGATAAAGTTAAAAGTAAAAAAACCTGTGAGTGATCCGTCAGGATCGTTTAATACTGTAAATGAAAGGAGAAATTCTTTTACCCATCTTTGAAGGTCGCTCTGGTCTGTTGCATTTCCTTCTTCATCCTGATAGATACATTGGACAACCTCGAATCCCCTTTCTTTATATGTATTGTAGAGTTCCATGATCTCGGATGATTCACTTCTGCAGGGACCACACCACATTGCACTGATATTTAGAAGGAATACCTTCCCTTTTAGGCTATCGAAGGAAAATATATTTCCGTTTTGATCATTCTCAACGAAAGATTTGATAAAATCACCAATATACTGTCCTATCTTTCCTGAATCCTCAACTTTACTGGCACCTGGATTATCAACGGTCTTACATGATGTTACAATAAATACTAGTACTACCATAAACAATATTAAAATTGTTTTCTTCATTTCACTCACCTCTTTGATAAATTTATTCTTATAGATAAAAGTATATCTAGATTTTTGAATATATAATATTTATAAATACGAATTAACAAGCGAAATTCGGATTTTTAATCGCACCTGGCAGGGATCGAACCTGCGGCACTGGGATTAGGAATCCCAAGCTCTATCCTCTGAGCTACAGGTGCAATTGAAATTATTATATCATCAGGACCCCCGTTAGGTCAATAAAGTGATCAGGTTTTACACCGTTTCAATTTCGAAAATATTCTAATATAATTCGGCTGAAGTTGTTTTATTATTCGGATGGATTGAAAAAATCATGGTGATATAATATTATGAAAGGACTGTTAAACAGTATTTGTCAGGAGAACGGAGTAACGGAATGGAAAAAGAAGAAAACAGGGGGGTACGATTTGCTATCATAGGGATAGCACTTTTCTTTATAATTTTCGTTATAATAAAAGTATTATTTGATGAGAGCAAGAATCTCTCTTCGATGCTTGTAAATATTCAGAGTAGTCAGACCATCCTGTTTGTTCTATGGACGATCATAATTCTTTTCAGCATCACATTTTTATTTATCTTTGTAAGGAATCTTATAAAACTTTATTATGAAAAGAACAAAGAGAAAACGGGGAGTAGATTTAAGAAAAGGCTGGTTTTTTTCTTTATAACTTTTTCTATTGTACCAACCATATTTCTTTTCTTTTTCTCAACCAAACTTATAGATAGGGGAATCGAAAAATGGTTTAAAACTGATATAGATTCCATAATGACAAAGTCGGATGAATTGAAAGAGAGTTATTATGAAAAGTCGAAAGATGACCTGAAGTATTTTTCAAGAATAGTTGCTGAAGGTATTCGATCAAAAAGAATGTATACGGCTGAAAATACGATATTTCTCAGGAACTGGGTGAAAAAGCAAATGAAGAACTACAGATTGGACGTAGTTAATATTTTCAAAGACAGAAAAGAGATAGTTTCACAATTCAATCCGGTCATTCCACTTCAGGAGTATAAAGATCTTTCTCTTGAGGATGTATACAAAGTACTTAGCGGCAGTGATTTTATCAGGGTTGATTCTCTTCTCAATGGCGAACTTATAAGAAGTGGAATTCCTTTTAATTCTGTAGAAGGGGACAGAATACTTGTTATAATTGGTAAGTATTACCCTGAGAGTTACATTAAGAATCTGAAAGTACTTGGAAATATGGTTGAAAAATATACTCAGATGAAACTTATCCGGGATCCTGTCAAGACGACATATTATCTCCTTTTTGTGTTTATTTCCATTTTGATCGTTTTTTCCGCCTCGTGGGTCGCAATGTATCTGGCAAGGGGAATTACCACGCCCATAGAGAAACTGGTTGATGCTGCAAGCGAGATAACAAAAGGGAATCTTGATACTAAGATAGACTATGTAGCCAAAGATGAATTCAACATCCTTATAACAGAATTCAATAAAATGATTTCTGATCTGCGTGACAATAGAGATAAGTTAAGCAGGAGAACGATCGAGCTGAGACAAAGAAGAAGCATTACTGAGAATATCTTAACCAATATCACTTCCGGTGTTATGGCAATAAATCTGAGGGGAGAAATAATTGAGATAAATCCTGCTGTCGAAAAGATGTTGGGACTAAAAAAGGAAAGATTCATAAAAAAGCAATTCAGTGATATTTTTGCCAATAATCCTTACGATATAGTCAAAGAGATCATTGAAAAGGGTTTTAAATCAAAGTTTAAATTGATTGAAAAAGAGATCGATATTAAAATAAAAGGGAAGATCCTGAATCTCGCCATCAAAATATCTCAAACAAGAAATCCGGTCAATAACAAATTTTCCGGGATACTTGTTGTTCTTACCGATCTTACTGCGTTGATGAAAGCTCAAAGGCTGCTTGTCTGGAGAGAGGTCGCAAAGAGAATAGCTCATGAGATAAAGAATCCTCTTACTCCCATAACAATCTCTTCGGAAAGGATCCTGAGGTCTATTGACCTTCCTGAAGATAAATTCAGGAAGATCGTTGAGGATGGCTTGAATATAATCCTTACTGAAATTGATTCTATAAAAAGTCTCGCCGATGAATTTTCCAATTTTGCCCGTTTACCGGAGATCAAATTTTCAAAAGGTGATATAAATCAAATCCTTGAAAAACTTATTTCTGTTTACACGTCGATATACAGTACAGTTGACTTCAAGGTTGATCTGGATGTGGATATCCCGATACTGATCAAGATGGATACAGAGCAGATCAGAAGAATATTCGTAAATATAATTGACAATGGCATAGAAGCGATCGATAAGGACGGTACTATTGAGATATTGACCAAATATAACAAGGAGAGCCAGTTCACCAGGATCGAGATAGCCGATAATGGAAGCGGAATAAGTGATGAAGATAAAGATAAACTTTTCATGCCTTATTTCTCAAAGAAAAGTAACGGGACTGGATTAGGTCTTGCAATAACCCATAATATAATCGAAGAGCATAACGGAATGATATCGATCGTAGATAATGTTCCGAAAGGGACAAGATTCATAATTGAACTTCCTGCCTGAGGTTTTTGTCCATCTTTTAATTCTCAAAACAGTTCTCCGGTCTTGACTAATCTGGTGTCCATGTATTAATATAATCCAAGATCAACAAATAAATACCAGGAGGTAAATGTGAAAAGGATTTTCTTTGTAATACTAATCGTTGCTTTTTTATTCACGTCTGTTTACAGTGAAGTTAATTTTAAAGGATTGGTTCAAAATTGGTTCTCAATTTCATCCCAGATGAATGGAGATACTTCTGATTCGATATATGGTTTTTCAAATAAAAGGATCAGATTTGCACCATACGGAACATTGGGAAGAAAGATCAGATGGGGTGTTCAGTTTGCGTTTGATAAATTTGCTACTCCCTCGGTCTTAGATGTGTATATGGAATATTTTTTCTCAAGAGAAGCTATGCTGAAGTTCGGGAAATTTGCTCCTCCGGGAGCCAAAGGTGCAGCTCTTACATCATCCGGTGGTCTTGATCTTATAGAAAGATCTTCGATCATTCAATTATGGGGTGGTAACAGCGGACTTCAGGGACTCAGAGCTTTTGGTGCTCAACTTAGTGGAAAACTTATGGAAGGAAAGATATATTATGCATTGATGCTTTCAAATGCATTAACAGCCAGAAATAACTGGATGCCTTCCGTAAAACGTTTGTCAACACCAAATAGCAGTAATGGGATGGGGATGTGGGGAAGAATTGAAGCATATCCTGTTCCCGGTCTTCAGATAGGTGGTTTTCTGGGTTCCGGTTCAGAAGTTGATCCTGCGATAGTAGACAGCGATGTAAAAAGAAATTCATTTGGAGCAAATATTATTTACAAAAAGAATAATATTAACCTGAAATTTGAATATATTGGCGGCAAAACAAACGGAATTAAATATTCCGGTATGTATGTTGTTGCTGGATACAGATTTAACAAACTTGAGCCTGTAATAGGATTTGAGTCATTTACTCCGATCTTTGAAGGCGAAAAATATACTAACATGTCCGGTGGAATTAATTATTTTCATTCGAAATCAGTTAAGATCCAGTTGAATTATGTTATGAGATCTGAAGATATAACCTCGATCGATAATGATATAATTTATGCTAATTTCCAGTATTCATTCAATTCGAAAAAGAAATAAAAAGTATAAACTGAAAGGGCCCGGATATTTTTATTCCGGGCTTTTTTTTTAGATCAAAAATATCTTTAAAGGGGGGATAGGGAGTATCTTCGAGCCCCTTGATGAACCTTCATAAAGCACTTTAAAATCCACTTCTTTATTATTATCATCGTTATTTCCAGTAAGGGCTGCAAGCAAGGATGCACCTGTTGGAGTACAAAGTTCTGCTTCGATCGGGCCCTTCCTCCAGTCAATATTAAATTTATTCAGGATTATCTTTGTTGCAGGAGCGGGAACGTCGAGGATCCCATGTGAAAATTCGATCATCCCATAGCCGGTCCTGACAGGTTTGATAAGTGATGCTGAAGGTTCTACTTTCATTAATTCTAATCCCGAAACAGCGCCGATGATATCAATAAGAATATCCTGTGCCTCATGTAGGACCGTCCCTTTATGGGTGTGTCCATGATCGTGCATAAGTTTATCAAAAACATGCGATTTATGGGCTTCATTTTCGGCATCGATAAGGATATTCAAAACTTTTTCTCCGAATTCCCTGTATATCTTTCCGATATTCAATTTTTCGAAACATTCCAAAAGTAATTTTTTTATCGATCCGGCCTCTACATGATCACTATTAGGATGAAGTGTAATCATTAATTGAGTTGAACCGTCCATGTTTTTTTTGTGATCGATTTTTATATCACCCAATTTTTTTCCACAAGTTACCATATTGTGGCGTACATTATTATAGTTAGCTCCTGAATTCAAAAGAGCAGCGGTGAACATGTCTCCCGCAAAACCGCCTGAACCATCCAATAAAAGTTTCATCTAATTCTCCGTTCTGATCGAATTGATCCAAAATCCGAAGAAGAATGATATCAGAATTAAATATGAGGGTCAAAGAAAATGTTAAAAATATAAAATTGTAATCATGGGAGGTTTTTGATATATTAAAATTATGGAAGAAAAAAAAATTCTCATTATAGATGATGAGAGTAATATACTCGATTCTGTAAAGATGGTGCTGGAATATGAAAAATACATTGTGAAAACTGCAAAGACAGGTCTTGACGGGATAGAGATATTCAGAGAATTTAAACCTCAGATAGTCCTCCTTGATGTAAAAATGCCGGGATTCAGTGGAATTGACGTACTCCGAAATCTAATGGAGATAGAACAAAACACTGAAGTTATAATGATCTCCGGGCATTCAGGTATAGAGGAGGCCATGGAGGCCTCTCGATTAGGTGCTTTCGATTTTCTGGAGAAACCGGTTGCGCGAGAAAAGCTTACTCTAACTGTAAGGAATGCTTTCGAAAAGAACTCACTTGTAAGAGAGAATTATTTTCTGAAAAATATTAATGAAAAAAAGTATCAGATGATAGGCGATAGTGCTGTAATGAAAGAACTTAGAAGTATAATTAAGAAAGTGGCAAAGACAAATTCTACAGTTCTTATACAGGGAGACAGTGGGACAGGAAAAGAATTGATAGCAAGGAACATCCATATTCAATCTTCAAGAAGGGACAATAATTTTGTTCAGATCAATTGTGCTGCGATTCCTGAAGAATTGATAGAGAGTGAACTTTTCGGGCATGAAAAAGGTTCTTTTACGGGAGCTTTTGAAAAAAAGATCGGTAAATTTGACAGTGCTCATAAGGGGAGTATTTTTCTTGATGAGATCGGTGATCTCAGTCTGAAGGCACAGGCAAAGGTTCTTAGAGTGCT
This sequence comes from uncultured Clostridia bacterium, assembly GCA_964400545.1. Lineage (GTDB taxonomy): Bacteria > Acidobacteriota > Aminicenantia > UBA2199 > UBA2199 > UBA647. The sequence continues at coordinate 8,663 of CAYNUG010000086.1, forward strand.
GGAAGAAGGTGAGATCCAGAGGGTAGGGTCCTCGGAGATAAAAAATGTTGATGTAAGGATAATTGCTGCGACCAACAAGGACCTAAAAGAGGAGATAAGCAAAGGGAAATTCAGGGAGGATCTTTTTTTCAGATTGAATGTTGTACCAGTCAGATCTCCGTCTTTGAATGAGAGGGAAGATGATATACCCCTTCTTATTGAACATTTCCTAAAAATATTTTCAGAGGAAAATAATTTTAAAAAGAGGGAGTTTGGCCGGAGTGCGATTGAATCTTTGAAAAAGTATAACTGGAAAGGAAATATAAGAGAATTAAGGAACCTGGTAGAAAGAGTTATGATAATGACAGACTCAAAGGTAATTGAAAAAAAAGATCTTCCTGAATATTTCAGGGAAATTGATCCTAAAGAAACAATAGATCTTGCTAATATAAAAGAGTGGAAAGAGTTCAAGAAAGAATCTGAAAAGTTGTTTCTGGAGAGAAAACTTAAAGAATTTAATAATAATCTTGCAAGAACTGCAAGGGAAATTAATCTACCTCGTAGTAATCTATACAAAAAGATCGAGATCCTTGGTATAATATTAAATAACAGGGAAGCGGATAACGGGCCGCCTCGTACTAACGGGGAGGAAAGTCCGGGCTCCGCAGGGCAGGATGGTTTCTAACAGAAACTGTCTGCCGAAAACCGGCAGATAAGGAAAGTGCCGCAGAGAATAGACTTCCTGCATTGCAGGTAAAGGTGAAAA
>CAYNUG010000087.1:0-9317 GCA_964400545.1 uncultured Clostridia bacterium
AATGGATATATTTAAAAAATGTTTTGACTTTACAAGAGCAGAAGAGGCAAAGAAATCAGGGCTTTATCCTTATTTTACAGAAATTGAAAAAGTTAAAGGCGATAATGTCTGGGTAAATGGGAAAAAAATTCTTATGGTCGGATCCAACAACTATCTGGGATTATTTGATAACGATGAGGTCAAAGCGGCTACAATTGAAGCCGTAGAAAAATATGGCTCCTCTACTTGCGGATCAAGATTCCTGAACGGCACATATTCAATCCATGTTGAATTGGAAAAAAATATTGCAGAATTTATGGGAAAAGAAGAAGCCCTTATGTTCTCTACCGGTTTTCAGACAAACCTCGGCGTAGTTTCTGCAATTGCAGGAAGAAATGACATCATAATAATAGACAGAATGGTTCATGCATCAATAATGGATGCTGTCCGACTTTCTTTTGCTGAAGTTGTAAAATATAAACATAATGATATGAATGACCTTGAGGATAAGTTAAAAAGATTGCCGGATGACAAGGGAAAGATTATCGTTGTTGACGGAGTATTCAGCATGGAGGGAGATATGTCTAATCTTCCTGAAATTGTAAAATTAAAGAAAAAGTATAATACAAGATTAATGGTGGATGATGCTCATGGCGTTGGCGTAATGGGAAAGAACGGAAGAGGTACCTGCGAACATTATGGAGTTGTCGATGATGTTGATCTGATAATGACAACTTTTTCTAAATCTTTTGCTTCACTTGGCGGATATGTTGTAGGCGATTCAAAAATTATTCAATATATCAAACACAATGCCAGATCGTTGATCTTTTCCGCATCAATAACTCCTGCTTCTATAGGCTCAGCTGCAAAAGCTCTCGAGATAATTCAACGTGAACCATGGAGACGAGAAAGACTTTGGGAAATTACCCGTATAATGAATAGGGAGTTAATAAAAATGGGATATTTCACCGGCAATACCGAGACGGCGATCATCCCCGTATTTATTAGAGATTTCGAAAAAACTTTTAAATTGTGGCATTTTCTACGGGATTTTGGTATTTTCACTAATCCTGTGATCGCTCCCGCTGTTCCCACAGAAGATTCTTTGATAAGAACATCATTCACTGCAATACATACAGACGAAGATCTTGATCATATACTAAAGGGATTTCATGAAGGCGGGAAAGCACTGGAAATAATATAAAAATTGCCTTCGATATCTGTAGTAATAGTAAGTTACAATTCTGAAAGATTCATAAAAGACAATATAGAATCGCTTCTTGAGCAATCAGATCCTTTTGAAAAAATAATTGTCGTTGATAATTGCTCCTCGGATAATTCGGTTGAAATAATAAGACGGTTTAATAAGATCTCTCTTTTACCGCTTGAGAACAATATCGGATATTCTGCCGCACTGAACAGGGGGATTGCCGAATCCAGATCAGATCTGATTCTCCTTGCAAATTCAGACATAAAACTTGAAAGAAATTTCAACAGGATCATTTGCGATAAATTTGAAAATGATAAAGAATTGGATATTGCTTCCCCTCTGATATTAAGATTCGGAGGAGAAATAATTGATTCAGCCGGGCAATCATCTTCAGCTTCACTTTATCCTATCGAGAATGGGTTCGGATCTGCATTTATAAAAGATCAGTTCAGAGAGGAAAAAGTGTTTTCTGTATGTGGAGCAGCAACAATATTCAGAAGAAGTAGTCTTGAAAAGCTAAAAATTGAAGGGGAATACTACGATGAGAGTTATTTTATGTTCTGGGAAGATTTTGATATAGGTTGGAGAGCAAATCTATTCGGACTGAAAATAAAATTGATCCCAAATGCAATAGTGTTTCACTTCAGGGGCGGTACATTGAAAATGTCATTTCTAACGAGATTTTCCATGGCACTTTCGAGACCCGGACACATTAAATTCCATCTTGTGAAAAACCGGTATCTTACACTTATTAAAAATTTCAGACTAAGAACAAATTGGCATCAGATCCCGATGATCGCTTTGAAAGATCTTATATGGGTGGGGATGTTGACATTGAGTTCACCCAAAATTATAATAAAACTTATAGGATCAGGAAAATTATTCCGTGTAGCCCTGAGACGAAGAAAGATAATAAAAAATAATGAATGAAATACTATATTTTTTATCATTTATGCTCGCATTCCTCCTTGCGATCTACGGAACTCCTGTAGCCAAGAAAGTTGCCTACAGATATAACCTGCTGGACATTCCGGACAATAAACTTAAAAAGCAAAAGAACTCTGTCCCCTATATGGGTGGAGTGATTGTATATTTTGCATTTATTTCTCCAGTTGGACTTCTTTTCCCTCTAAGCAGGGAGTTGCTCGGGATTCTTTTTGCAAGTTCAATCCTCCTGATTGTCGGATTATTTGATGATCTTAAAGCTCTTACTCCGGGAATAAAATTTGTCTTCCAGCTTGTAGCTGTTTTTATACTACTGAAAAGTGGGATCTTTATAGACCTGACCTTTCTTCCCCAGTGGCTTAACTACCTGATTTCATTCATCTGGATACTATCAGTAATTAATGCATTTAACATTATTGACATAATGGATGGATTTGCCGTATCTGTAGCCTCAATTGCCCTATTAACAATTTTCATTATTTCTCTTTATAATACCGATTATCTGATCTCGGTAATTTCGATAAGCCTTGCAGCAGCTCTTCTGGGCTTTTTAAAATTCAATTGGGAACCAGCCGGGATTTATCTTGGGGATGCAGGAAGCATGGTCGTCGGACTTATTATTGCGGCACTAACAGTTATGGGGGAATATACCAGATACAACGATGCTGCATTTATTTCAGGGTTGCTTATTCTTTCAATTCCTGTTTTTGATATGGTTTATGTGATAATTTTGAGATTGTTGAAAAAAAAATCTCCATTCTTTGGCAGTCCTGACCATTTTGCATTAAGGATTAGAAAAAAATGGAATCTTTCTGCCGCAAAAACAGTATCAATAATTATAGCAATTCAATTAGTCATTTCAGGTATCGTAATTTTTAATTTTTATATGTCCCCTGTGGTTACCTTTATATCCACATTTATATTGTTTTCTTTCTTTGTAGTTCTGGGGATAATCCTTTCAAGAGTAAACATGGAATGATTTATATAATCGGTGCCGGCATATCTGGTCTCAGCGTTGCAAACAATCTTAAGAAAGAATTTACAATTTTTGAAAAGAGTGACCATCCCGGAGGTTTGGCAACTCAATACAAATCCGGAAACTATTGGTTTGATTTCAGCGGCCATTATTTTCACTTTGCCGCTATGGAGGAGATTAAAAAATATGTTGAAACTTTCTCCGGGTTTAAAGAATACAAAAGAGACAGTAAAATATATTTATCCGGGAAACTGATCCCTTTTCCTATTCAATATCACTTATCATATTTCTCTAAAAAGACAGGTCAACTGATATTTGAAGAAATGAAAAAACGGGTAAAAAAAGATTATAACAATCTTCAGGATTCGCTTATCGGAAATTTCGGAGAAACTCTTTATAATATTTTTTTCAGACCCTTCATGACCAAATATTATGGAAGAGAGCTTTCCGATATCATTCCAGCGATGGAAAAAGGCAGTATACCAATCCCTGACCTGAAGAGTGTCGAGGAAGGACTGAACGGGAAAAATTTTACAGATAAAGGATATAACCCGGTTTTTTATTATCCCGATGACAATCTCAGAACTTTTATTGAGAATATAGAAAGGGGAGTATCAGGTAAGATAAAATATAAAGAAACTGTATTGAACATCGATCTCGAAAAAAAGAAAATAAGAACGGATAAAGAAGAATATAAGTTTTCTGAAATAGTTAATACAATGCCTCTTAAGAACCTCCTTTCCATTCTTACTCCAAGACCCGAATGGGCAGGTGATATTAACAAACTTGAATCAACATCAACCCTGGTCGTAAATCTTATCCTGAAAAAGCAAAGGAAAGACTTTCACTGGGTTTATCTCCCCGAAGAATTCTCCCGTTTCTATAGAGCAGGGTACTATCCGGGGCACCCTGATATTGCCTGCTACCTTGAAATGTCATTAAACTCCGAGAAAGAATATAACCCTGTCACAGTAAAAACTGACACAGTTAATATACTGAAGAAACTTGAAATGATCATTTCAGAGGATGAGATAGTACATATGGATATCTGTGTTATTCCCGATTCCTATGTAATCTTTAATAAAGACTGGAAAAAAATTGTGCCCGGCATACTCGACCAGCTTTCCGGAAACCGAATATATTCTATAGGCCGATACGGGTCATGGAATTATTCATCTATGAGCAGTGATATCAAAAGTAGTCTAAATACTGCCCGCTTACTGAATGAAATATCATGAGAAAGCTAAGAGTGATTCATCTTATCACAAAACTGGAATTAGGCGGAGCTCAAAAAAACACAATTTATACTTGTGAGAATCTCGATCGGGAAAAATTCGAAGTATTCTTAATGAGTGGAACGGGGGGTATGCTGAGCCCCGATATTAAGTTGCTAAACAAGAATAGAAGTGATAATGAAGAGAGATTCATATCAGTTAAGAATCTGGTTAGAGAAATTAATCCTTTCAGAGATTTCAAAACGTATAGATTTTTGAAGAAAGAATTTAACAGGTTAAAACCTGACATTGTTCACACACATTCGTCAAAAGCAGGTATAATCGGTCGAATTGCAGCAAAACGATCAGGTGTTCCTGTCGTTATTCATTCAGTGCACGGATTTTCTTTCTCTCCGTTTCAGTCTTTTCTGAAGCGCACTGCTTTCAGGATGATCGAAAAATATGTATCCCGATTCACTGATCATTTCATTTTCGTTTCAAAAGGAGATATAGTATCAGCAAAAAAATTAAAACTCCTGAAAAAATCCTCCTTTTCCATGATTCGAAGCGGTTTTGATTATAAAGGGTTCAAGAAACCATGGCCGGACCCGGCTGAACAAAGAAAGAAATACCATATCAACAAAGAGGATTTTGTATGTGGTGTTATCGCTCCATTCAAACCTCAGAAAGGATTGTTTAATCTTATTAAAATAGCTGAAAAAGTTTTAAAAAAAGATAGCAATATTTTGTTCCTTATTGCCGGTGACGGGATTTTAAGAGAACCAATAGAATCAGAATTGAACAGATTGGGAATCAGGGACAGATTCATTTTACCGGGATTTGTGAATGATATCGAAAACATTATATCTTCTTTTGATATAGGTGTTTCTACAGCATTATGGGAAGGACTCCCCCAGAGCCTTGTGCAATTACGTTTAATGAAAAAACCTGTAATCGCGACAGATATTCCCGGGAATAATGAAGTAATTAAAGACGGAATTAATGGATATATTATAAGAACAGATGATCTTGACGGATTTGCAGAGAGAATTCTGTACTTAAAAGAAAATACTGATATTCGCGATACCCTTTCCGGCAAAATTGAAAATTTTGATGATTGGGATGGAAACAAGATGGTAGGATATCAGGAAGATCTTTATCTTTCCCTCACGGGAAAATGAAATGTTATCGGAGTTTTTTTTGCAAGAAATCACACAGAAAATTGTTTAAGAGTAAACAGGGATATGACTGCTGAACAAAACAATACCGGGTTCTCGGATGATAATCTTATAAGATCTGTAAAGAATGGTAATACTGCAAATTTCGAGATTATTATTAACAGGTACAAAAACAAGATCATTAATTTTATATATAGAATGACAGGTGATTATGATGAATCCAGAAATATCTCACAGGAAGTATTTTTTATGGTATACAGGAAGATCGGGAAATATAAAGAGAACAACACTTTTCAATCCTACCTTTATACGATAGCAAAAAACAATACACTTAATTATTTAAAGAAAATGAAAAGGATATCTTTCTTTTCAACAATGTCTGAAAGAGACGCAGATTTTAGTGATTCTGAAAAAAATTCACCCCATGAAAACCTGTTCGAAGAGGAAAGGAACAGAATCGTGATCAATGGTCTGAAGGAATTGATAATAAACCAGCGACTTGCACTTATTCTGAAAGTTTATCTCGGTTTTTCCTATAAAAAGATAGCTGAGATAACAGGGTGGTCGTTGCCAAAGATTGAAACACTCATTTCAAGAGCTAAAGCAAATCTAAAAAATTATGTCAAATTGCAAGAAAACAGGGGGAGGAATGTTTAGTAATAGAGGGAAAAGGATGAATTGCAAAGAAACAATCCGATCGCTAAGTGCTTATCAGGATAATGAGCTGGAGGAAAGCAGAAAAAAAGAGATCGAAGAACATCTACGGGGATGTGATTCTTGCAGAAGGGAATTGAATGAAATTGCCATTATAAAACTCGATATTTCAAGTATCGGAAATGTTGATCCGAAAAAGAATTTTACTGCCGAAGTAATGTCCATGGTAAAAGAGTATAATGAAAAAAAAATGCCCGGGAAACTCACTTATGTGTACGCATTTGTTTTTACTCTGTTCTTTGTTCTTGGTATTATGCTAGACTCGCTCCCGGCAGGAAATGATACGGGAAAATCCGTGGAAACAAAATTTGCCAAAGTTATGCTTGACGGTCAAATATTTATTTCTGATGGTCATCAAAATTACGCTTTGAATCAGTTGGCGGGAGGGAACTATGAAAAAAGAATTAATTAGAATTATCCTGATCGCCTCTCTCGCTCTTAATCTGGCATTTATTACAATGGGGATCATCCGGATGACCAGAAAAAATTATACAAAATCTCAAAAATTTGTCACAAATGGAGATTATAATCTTAGCAAAGATCAAAAAAAAGAACTAAATCAAATTATAACTGGCTTCAGAGTAAAACTTATAGACAACAAGAGCAAGATTCTGGAAAAAAGAATCGATATAATTGAACTGCTGGGCGATCCCGATTATAAAGCCGCAGATCTGAATGAAGAACTTTCCCAATTAAATAATATTGAAAAAGATATGAATGAAAAATTCATTGCTACCTTATTGCGGGTGAACACAACTCTTGATCAGGAACAATGGATAAAGTTTCTCCTTAATCTCAGCAGGGGCTGGTTCTTTGCAGGTACAGCTCATTAATATAATCTGGTTGACTTTATTCATTTCTTAAAATAGAATTTCCCCATGCCGGATCGTGAATTATTGTGGTATATATTAAGCATTAAACCAAAAAGGGAGGAAACCGTAATAAAACATCTTGATTCCCTTGGGATCATTTCATATCTTCCTCTTTGCAAGAAAAAAATTAAAAAAAACAAAGAAAAGGTAGATGTTGTTGTCCCGCTTTTTCCCGGATATCTTTTCTGTAAGTTTAATTTTACAGATCACTATCAAAAGGTCAGGTATACAAGGGGAATCAAGAAAGTACTTGGGAATAAACAATCACTCTGGGTCATAAGCGATGAAAGAATAGAAGATATTAGGAGCAGAGAAGAAAATGGGGTCGTAATTCTTAAGAAAATCAAAGAAGATTTTACACCTGGAATGCCAATTGTTGTGGATGAGGGCGATTTTGACGGATGGGAGGGAATATTCTTTGAGGACATTCCTGATGAGAAGAGGGCGGTTATCCTTCTTACCAATGTTAATTTTACAACGAAATTGACCCTTCCGAAAAAGTATTTGAAATCAATCTAACAAAGGCAATGATCGACTTCCCGACCTCACACAACTTTCATCCGGCAATAAGATCAAGAATGTTTTTTTGCTATCTTCGCCCAGCTGTCACGAAGCGAAACAGTTCTGTTGAACACGGGGGCTCCCTCTGATGATAATTTTTCATCGAGACAAAAATATCCCTGCCTGAGAAACTGAAAATATTCACCTGGCGCCGCATCTTTCAGTGAGGGTTCTCCCAGCGATCCATTCAGAACTTCGAGAGAATCCGGATTGATAAGTTCAGAAAGCTCTTTATCACTACTACCCGGATCATCATCTGTAAAGAGCCTGTCATAAATACGTACTCCGATCGATATCGCATGTTTAGCAGACACCCAATGCGAAGTTCCTCTTACTTTTCTCCCGTCATCAGACCAGCCACCCTTTGTTTTGGGGTCATATGTACATTTTATTTTAATGATCTCTCCAGAATCTTTGTCCTTGATCACTTCAGTACACTTTATATAATAAGCATGTTTTAACCTGATCTCTTTCCCTGGTGAAAGACGGAAAAATTTTTTCGGGGGATCTTCTCTGAAGTCATCTCTTTCAATAAAAATCTCTTTTGAAAAGGGGATCATTCTCGTTTCGGAATTCTGATCTTCGGGATTGTTTACTGCTTCGAGCATTTCTTCTTTGCCTTCCGGATAATTTTCTATCACAACTTTCAGCGGGTCAAGTACAGCCATCACCCTCTTTGCCCGTCTATTCAGGTCCTCTCTAACACAATGTTCAAGCAGTGCTATATCAACCATACTGTCCCTCTTGGCAACACCAATCCTATCTGAAAAATCTCTTATAGATTCAGGTGTAAACCCTCTTCTTCTCAGTCCCGATACGGTCGGCATTCTTGGATCATCCCACCCTGACACAAGACCGCTCTCCACAAGTTGAAGTAATTTTCTCTTAGACATCAGTGTATAATTCAAATTAAGTCTGGCAAACTCTATCTGACGGGGAGCAAAAATGTCAAGTTCCTTTATAAACCAGTCGTAAAGAGGTCTGTGATCTTCGAATTCAAGAGTGCAAAGTGAATGAGTTACCTTTTCGATCGAATCAGATTGACCATGAGCAAAGTCATACATCGGATAGATCACCCATTTATTTCCCGTCCGATGATGGGGGACCTTGAGTATTCTATAAATGATCGGGTCCCGCATGTTCAAATTTCCCGACTTCATATCAATTTTTGCTCTAAGAACATGACTCCCCTCTTCAAAATCACCATTTTTCATTTTTTTGAAGAGCTCCAGATTTTCTTCCTCAGACCTCTCCCGAAACGGACTTTCCTTTCCTGGCTCTGTTAAGGTACCCCTGTATTCCCGAATCTGCTCAGGAGTAAGCTCACAAACATATGCTTTTCCCTTTTTTATCAGTTTAACTGCATATTCATAGAGCGTTTCATAATAATCTGAAGCAAAGTAAAGTCTGTTCTCCCAATCGAAGCCAAGCCATTTTACATCTTGCCGAATGGATTCCACATATTCTACATCTTCTTTTCCAGGATTTGTATCGTCAAACCTGAGATTGCATACTCCGCCATACTTTTCCGCGATCCCAAAATTTAAGCATATTGATTTGGCATGTCCGATATGAAGATACCCGTTTGGCTCAGGCGGGAATCTTGTTACTATTTTTCCACCGTTTTTTCCACTCTTCAAATCATTTTCAACTATCGATTCAATAAAA
>CAYNUG010000088.1:0-9198 GCA_964400545.1 uncultured Clostridia bacterium
TCGATAAGATTATCTTCAAAGAAAGTATGAAGGAAAGGATAAGTCTTGAGGAGCATTGATACCTTTTGTTTCTTTATATCTTTTCCGTTTTTCATTTTCCCTTTTTCCCGTTCATATCTATTTTTCTGACATTTCCCATTTGATACGATTCTCCGATCCTTGTTTCACCGAGACAGTACGAACAAAGAGCAGCTGGCATTGAGAACCTGAGTTTTTTACCTTTGAGACTGTCGATGCTCTCTTTTTCTTCATACAATAATGTTGATAATTCAAATGCGCCCTGTCCGTTCAATCCATTCACATGCATTACTATTGCACCGGGATTGACCATATTGACACGGGATGCAAAAACTTCCCGTTCAGCCTGAGAAACAATGTCTCCCTTGGTTATAATTGCAATATCAGCCATCTTCAGCATCGGACCTATCTTTTTCGGTGTATTAATTCCACTTAAATTATCGAGGACACATATCGCCTTAATATCTTTAATGTACGGAGAACATCTGTTGCACAGGCCAGCACTTTCTGTGATCAGGAGATCAAGTCCCTCCTCTTTCCCCCACTCGACAACCTCTTCAATATTACTCACAAAATAATGATCTGGGCATAATGCTCCGGAAAGCCCCTTCCTTACCGGGATTCCCGCCTTCTCATACAGGATATCATCATCGGTTGACAGTGCATCAAATTTTACAACTCCTATTTTTAATCCCCTGTCCTTCATCGCCTTAATAGTTTTAAGAATTACAGAGGTCTTCCCGGATGAGGGGGGACCGGAAAAAGTTACCAGGTTCATTTATCCTTCCCCAGCAGAGTTATTGAAAATATTTTCACATTTACTCAAAATATCAGCTATATCATTTGAATAAATAAAATCCCATCCGAGCCACATGAATTTGTTCTCATCTGGTATCCTGTTATCAATTCCGGGATTTGTACTCGGGAATAATCCTCTGTGTGATAAAATTTCCCCAACCTCTTCGGATGCAAAAAAATCAACAAGAGGTTTAAGTTTTTCCTGCTTTTCGGTTTTTGACAACATGAATATAGGACTGATTATCGAACCGTCCTTCGGCCATACTGCGACCATAGGACCAACTCCTTTTGTCATTTTTGTGAAGAAATATGGCATTATCGTAACAGCAGGCCGATTGATCTTCTTTTTATCCGATTTAACCATCTGAGAAGGATGCAGTTCTTCGAGAAGACTTTTCCCGAGCTGTGCAACTGCTGCTTCGCCATATTCTTTATATATATTTAACAATATTGCATTAAACAGATCGAAATCTCCGACAGGAAGACTCACACTCTTCTCGAATTCGGGTTTCAGTATATCTTCCCAGCTCTCTGGCATCTTTCTTCCATTCAGCTCATTCTTGTTAACGAGGAATACTGCAGGGACAACACTTATCATAGAATAGTGACCTTTCGGGTCTTTCAGGTCAATACTACTATTATCAAATATTGAATTCAGCTCTTTAAATCCCGTGAAATCTTTAAACACACCTCTCTTCTTAAACTTACCCATAAGTTTTTTGTCAAAGAAAAGATCAAACCCGGCAGAAATGAACAGATCGGAAAGATTCTTCTCATCATCTTCTTCCTCAAGAATCTCCTTTAACCAATCAAGCCCCATTGAGGCAGCTTTTAATTCATATTGTATTTCATAATTATTTTCCTGTTTATATTTTTCTATAAAATTTTCCAGTGATTCTGTAAGTGGTATCCGGACCGGACACGGGAGAAGTCCTTCTATTTTCAGAGTATCTATTTTACTTTTATCAATTTTTGATCCGGGCTCAAGAATATCCTTTTTCAGTTTTTGCTCAATTGCATCTATTAAGTGTTCACTAAAGGTTTCAATATTGAGTTTTTTAAAGAATAATGCATTCTTCAACGTTACAGAACTTCCGAATTTCTCTCTCTTTTCCTCTTCACCGATCTGCGGGAATCCTTTCGAAACGAAAACGGGGATCGTCTCGGGATACTTTTCAGTAATATCAAATAATGTATCATTATTGCCAAAATATATTTTGTCCATAATACTCCTGTATTAAATATAACCATTTTAGTATAATTGCCTAAGAAAGTAAACTATTTTCGAAATTTTATTCCCAACCAATCCTGAACAATACTAGTTCAAATTGAACAAATCCGGTTTTTGTGATAGAAATTTCAGATGGTCACGGAAAACTGTGTAGGAATTTTATCCTTTAATAAAAAAAACCTTACAAAGAGATGCGTCAATTCCGTACTGGACGCCGGAATCGTTCCGGATACTGTTTTCCTTCTTCACAACGGTTCGGAGTACTCTGCACAAGTTGAACTGGAAAACCTTTATCCTTCAATTAACCACAGATCAATTGATCAAAACAGAGGATATTCAGGCGGATTTAATGCTCTTATGGAGTGGATCTTCTCATCCGGAAGCAACTCGGTTCTATTTCTTACAAATGATACAGTTATAACAAAAGGGACTCACGAAGCCTGTCTGAATACCGGGAAGGAAACTGGTTCCGGAATAATCGTTCCGACCATATACTATATAAAATACCCTGATAAAATTGACTCTTCCGGAGGCTTCTTTGACCGGCAAAGGTTTACTTTGTCCCATTACCACGAAGAAGATCTACCCCTTTTTTTAAATCCCGGAGAAGATTATGTACCGGGAACAGCATTCTGGATCACCAAAAATATCTTTTTAAAAACAAACGGTATGGATGAAAGTTACCACACATATTGGGAAGATGCAGATTTTTCCTTCCGGTGTCATAAAGCAGAAATTAAAATAGCCCGCAGTTCGGATGCAAAGATATTTCACGGTATCGGGCAGACCTGTCATAAAAAACCTCTTTACACAACTTTTTATTTCCAGAGGAACAGAATAACATTCTGCAAAAAATTCCTTTCAGGGAAAGAACTGGAAAGGTCTCTTGATGCTATCAAAAAAGATATTTTAGAAATGAAAAAAAAAGCAGAACTCGGGAACAACCTGAATAAGATTGAATATTTAAAAGAACTAAAAGACACTTTAAACTGATTCTCTGTAACATATGTATTAGCCGAGCGTACAATTGTTATAGGAGAAAAAAATGAAAATAATGAAGCACATCACACTTTTAATTTTACTTACAGCGATCTTTGCACTTTCGCTTGTCTCACCCGCATACGGGTATAATCTTCAGAATAGATTCATTCCTTCTGATACAACATGGTTGATCCATCTGGATTTCAAGGTTTTGCTCAAAACAAAAATATGGGATGAAATACTCCAGGGGGAAAAGAGAAAAATACTTGAAGGAAAAGACAAACTGGTTAAAGAACTGAATTTTAACATATTTAATGACCTGAATTCTGTTTTGATCTACGGAAAGTCCAAAGGGAAAGATAATGCTGTTGTTATTCTATCCGGAAGATTTGATCAACAAAAAATTATCCGGAAACTGAATTCAGAAAAACACTTAGATAAATTCAAATACAACAATTTAGATGTATATAGCTGGGATAATGATAATTTCGGCTCTTTTATTAACAGAAATCTTCTCATAATTGCACACAGTAAAAGAAATCTTGAATCAGCAATGGACGTTATAAACAGAAAAAGTAAAAATTTTATCGGCACCAATCTTTTCAAAAGATTAAAAGAGATCCCTCGCAATTCAATTCTTTTTGCACTCACAGGAGATCTGTCATCACTTATCGGCAAAAATCATAAAACACCTGTTATAATAAATAAATCAAGAATGGCATTTTTCCTCGCTCTTGAAAAAAACAGTAACATGAAATTGTTTTTACAACTCTATACAGAATCCCGGGAAGCAGCAAAAAATATCATGCAGATCGGGAACGGACTTCTTGCACTTGCCCGGTTAAATAAAAAAAAATTAAATGGGAGATTAGAATTGCTCAATTCAATAAAAATATCCGCAAACGGAAAAATAGTGAAAGCTGATCTGTTAATTCCATCTGGTTTTATTTCAAAAAATATTCACAAACATTAAAATATATTTTGGAAAGTACTTTATCAGACAAGGAACTCGTTCTTAAAACGATCAATGGTTTAAACGACGGGTTCGAACAACTCGTAAAGAGGTACAGCGGAAAGCTGTACTTCTTTATTTTTAATAGAACATCCAACAGGGAAGACACTGAAGACATTATTCAGGAAACTTTTCTCAAAGCATACAGGAACCTTTCAAAATATGACCCCAAGTGGCAATTTTCAACCTGGATATATACTATCGCATCCAGAACAGCAGTAAGCCACTTCAGACATAAAAATATCAGTTACAACAATCCCTTAATGGAAGTACCGGCAATATTAACTCCGGAAGAAGAATTGCTTAAAACTGATATCAATAACATTTGGTTTCATGCCAGGAAGCTTGGCAAGAGCAAATTTGAGATTCTCTGGCTTCGCTATAATGAGGGTATGACATTGAAAGAGATCGGAAAAGTAATTAATAAAAGTCCGGTAAATACACGCGTCACTCTTCACAGGGCAAAGACTGCATTAACAAAGATTCTAATTGTTTCAGATGAATCGAATAATATTATAAATGGAAATATGAAAAAAAATTTGGTATAAGGAGTTTAATATGAGATGTTTACTCACAAGAATAATAATAAACATGACCGAAGTGTTCGGGAGATCGCTACCAAAATTTGCATCAGATCATATTTCAAATTGTCCTGAATGCAGAATGTATATGGAACTCGGGAAAAAGCTGAGCACGACCGCTCCTGTTTCTAATATTCCCGAATATCTGATTCAAAATCTTAACAATAAAATAATATCGAAGTTGAGCAATCCAGAGAAAAAAATTGAACCGAAATTTTTCGGAAATATTTTTTCGAGAATTCCAATAACTGTCGCTATATTCATCCTAATTATTACAACAGGAATTATAATTATGAATATTAATCGAAAAAATCCAACGCTCTCGGAAAAAGCACCCGTTTTTTCGATGAAAAATAAGAATAACATAATAAATCTAAATAAACTTTTAACTCGTGTCGAATCACCTATTATTGAAGAAGCAGACAATCTTAAGAAATCTTTGAACTCTGCCGGAACCTATCTCCGGTCTGTAATCGATTTTGGATTACCCGGAATTCCGGACTAACTGTTCTTATCTTGAGTTCATAAATTTTTTCACCGATTCGGTAGTTCCCAGATCATGGTATGTATCTATATAGAATGCTTCAGGATTCAATTCTTTCAGCAGATATTCTTTCTCTTTCTTTTTTTCCACAGAATCGATCAGAAATTCATATACAAGTCCGCCGGAAGTATCACGGAAACCGTAAACCCCCCAGAATCCGTTATATTTATGCTGATCCATTTGCGGTTTATCTTTAAAAAGCTCAACTTTATTGTTTACAACTCTTACCGCTCCAAGGGAAGACAATCTATCCGGATCCGTACAATTTATAACACCTAAAACCACTTTTGCCCTCCGAAGAACACTAACGGCTTTGCTTATCAGAGTTTCACCGAATTCATCTGAATATATCTGGTCATCTGTCCCGAACTTAATGAAAGAATCAGGAAGAAAAACTATATTCATATCCAAAAGATGCGATCTTGCAGAATATACTGAACCAGGCCATTCTCTGTAATTATCATTGAACATAACATACTCAACATTAACTTCCTTCAAAGAATTTTTGACATGTTCAAAGACATCCTCTTTCCCCGGCTTGATCACTGTTATTACTTTAAAATCACTGTTTTCTTTAGTGATATTCCCTCGAGATATAAAAGCCTTTATGTGAGCAATGGAAAAATCGATCAACTTTTTTCCGGGATAAATCTCAAATAGTTCTTTTGCCCCCGAAGCACCTAATCGTTTTCCTTCGCCCGCACATGGCAATATAACACTTATACTATTCATCTGTTTTTCCCGGCCTAATAACAACACATTCTCCGGTAGCACGACCGATATCGGGAAAATTTCCCTTTGAACTTTCCTTTAATCCTTTTATGAACGACACTTTCTTTTCAGTGGATAATAATATCCTGTCATAGAATTCAGCTATTACTTTGAAAAATAAGATCTCTCTCTCCTTCCAAACTAATTATATAACAAGACAAACAAATTTTCAGCAATCAACGGAAAACCAAAATCAAGTTCTTGATTTATACACATCTTCCCTTGTGTCTATTTTGATAACCAGAAGTTCATTATTTTCTTCCAAATGGAATATCTATCCGAACAATTCCGAATGAGAACCGGATCTTACAAGTATTATTTTTTTATGTTCCAGTTTATAGATCAATATCCAATCAGGTCTTATATAACAATCTCTATGATCTTTCCATCTGCCTGATAAAGGGTGATCATGATATTTCTCCGGAAGAGCAATATCATTGACCAGAAATTCTAAAACATTCAGAAATTCACCAAGATCATGCTTCCCGGTTTTTGATAATTTTTTAAAGTCTTTTTTAAATTGTGAGGTTTGTTCTATTTCCCTCATTCAGAGGCTTTCCATTCTTCGGTCAGATCGTCAAGGGTTACGGATTCCGTCTTTCCTTTTCTGGCCGCTTCCATTGCATCCAAAGTCTTCCTGTTGGGAATCTTCACCACAAACGGTAATGCCCGGTCGGCAATAACCTGATGAAGGAAAAGGCGTATACCATCGCTAAGTGTGATTCCCATTTGTTTAAATATCAGCCTTGCTTCTTCCTTAACATTCGAATCAATCCTTGACCTGACAACACTGTCATCCATTTTACTCTCCTCTGCTGTAGCTACATTGTAGCTATTATATATATAGTAGATATTTAGAATTTTGTCAACAAACCTTGCTCAAAACCTTAAAGAAGTAATCCTTCGCGTTTTTAGAAATTATTTATACACATCTCCCCTTATGTCTATTTTGATAACCAGAAGTTCATTATCATCTATCTTATAAATAATTCTGATCTTTCCTATCCTCAACCTGAACAGATTTTTTATTTTTCAACTTCTCCGGATTCTTTGAATTCATCTTTTGATAAAATATCAAGAATTTCATTCTCATCCTTTGCGGAAAGGATTAGTTCTTCAGTTTTTCCTGATCTTTTGTTCATCCATTCTTTCAAAGAATTCCTTATAACCTCAGAGATACTCACCTTTCTGAAAAAAGCATAAGTCCTTGCTTTCTCATAAAGATCCTCATCAATTGTGATATTCAATCTTTTCATTTTATGCCTCAATACATATATACAGTATAATGCATAAAATATCAACAAGAAATTCATTAATTCGATCATAGTATTCAGCATTAGAAGACAGGGAGGCGGGGTCCCGCCTCCCCTGATTTTTTCAGAGATATTTTTCCTTGAGTTTTTCAGCTTTTTTTATGCCGTCATCAAGGATGATGACCGACTTCCCATTCTTGAACTGATAGATTAACTCATCATCCTGAAGTTCGTTCAACACTTCAAAAAGATACCCCTTCCACGACCGGTAAACCTTCGTTCCCGGTTCCTTTGTTGAATCTTCTTCCCATCCTGCAAGATACAAAAGAAGTAGATTCAGATCTTTGATCTTTTCATCCATTCTGCCTCCTCAGACCCTTATGCGGCCCGCAAATTTTTTAAAGGTTTTCTCACCGATACCTTTAACTTTCATGATCTCCCTGGTCCGCCTGAATCGTCCGTGTTTCTTCCTGAACAGAATGATCATTTCCGCTTTTTTTTTACCTATTCCCGGCAATTTTGATAATCTATCAACACCGGCAGTATTAATATTTATCTGTCCCTTACCAGCAGCAGATTTTTTTTCCGCTCCCGTCAGGTTCAATCCCGTCATCGATAAAACTGCCAGTACCAGAAAATAGATCAGAAAAATTTTGTAATTTCTCATACTTACCTCCATAAATCGTGTATACAATATTGTTTCCAAGTTTTACTAATTCTGTTAATCATTATATATAGGTGATAAGCGAAGTATTGCCTAAAACATCCGGGAGAAAAATGTCTGCATATGTTTACTCTATAAACCCGCAATAGTATTCAATAGTTTATACAATTTACACAATGATTCTTCCAGTTAAAAAAAATTCAAAAAATTAGTAATGTATTAAACCTATATAAAAGAGTTTTTTTTATTATTGTTCCCTTTTTAAAATATTTTCTCTATCTGGAAACAAAAATGTTTACACTCTATCGAAATGAGATCTAAAAACTCTGGATTCACATTAATTGAGACACTAATATCTCTGATCCTGATAAGCTTTTCCACTATCTTCATATTGAAATGTTCGATAATTTCACTAAATGGAATTAAAAATTCGAACTTAAGATTTAAAATTGGCCAACTCCTTGAAAACAAGAAAAACTTGTTTTTGGGAGAGCAGTTTGAATCTCCTCTTCTGTCAGCGGGGAAGAGAACTGAATCATTAAAAGGAATATTTATCAGGATTAAAATAGATGATGTTACTCCAAGTTTAAAAAAGATCATTCTGGAAGGATCCGGGAACAATTTCAAAACCGCTCTGGTTTTTTATAGATCAGAAATAGTAAAGGAGGCAATATATGACTAATGGATTCTCACTGTTGGAACTGCTTGTAGTAATAACAATAGGTTTTACAATTTTCAGTATGGTAATTTCAAGCATTACCGAGGGCGTTACGATAAGCAAAAGAGTAACAACTCATCAGCAATTGCTTGAATCTTTATTCTTTACAGTAGATACCATAAAAAATGATCTCACAAAATGTGGCATGAGACTTCAGGAGGCCGCAACAGTTTTCAATCTGCAATTGTTTACCAACACGCAATCCGGATTTAAGGTGATCTATGGACTTGCTGCAGGTCAATTACAGAAGGATTGTTACCCTGGGGACAAAACAATAGAAGTTACAGTAAATGAGTTTGTTAAAAAAGGAAGAAAGATCCTTATCTATGATATCACCAGCAAACAATGTGAATTTGCTCGTGTCAAAAAGGCGAAGGGATGTTCCATCACTCTTGAATCGGAACTCACTAATGATCACATAAAAAACTCCTTGGTTGTTCCTTTGAAAGAGACCGAAATGAAGCTTTACAAGAAAGAAAAAGTTATAAAAAGAAAAATAGACAGAGGATATTTTCAACCTTTGATAGAAGGGGTAACAGATTTTTATATCTCATTTTTCAAAGATTCCAATTCCGTTCTATACAGGCTTGAGATCAATAAAAGAGAACAGGTTAGAGGATATATTTT
>CAYNUG010000089.1:0-9057 GCA_964400545.1 uncultured Clostridia bacterium
GAAGCACATTGCTCTCGAAGGGAGATGTTTTGTACTCGGGTGCAATCAATTCGTCTCAAAAGATATGTATCCCGCCGATCTTGAAGGGATCAATGAAATTAAGGATATGCCTGACATATTATGCAGAGGCGGGAGTGTTATTATCTCACCACAGGGGGAAGTGATCGAAGGTCCTTTGCTTGACAGAGAAGGTATCCTCTATGCAGATCTGGATATGAATGAAGTGGTACGGGGGAAAATTGATTTTGATGTTACGGGACATTACGCCCGTCCTGATATTTTCAAACTGACAGTAAACGAGGTGCCGATGCTCCCGGTAGATTTTTCGGACGATTAAAAAATAAAGGGGATAAACTGCTGATCTCCTGGTCGAAATATTTATTTCCTTGAGAGTGTTATTCTCGGGTGACCGGATATCAGGAATAGTATAGTATTATTCTTAGGTTTTAGCTTGTTCTGTCGTAAGATTATTTTTTCAACAATTCCAAAACAAGAGAACTCATTGCTGTAACACCTGTCTTTATTGTCGGTTCATATTCCGGTGCCCAGTACGGGGAATGAAGTCCGGGTAATTTTTCTCCTGTTTTCTGTGCTTTCATGAACTTTTCAGGATTTACCGCTCCGAGCCAGAATATAAACGTGGGTATCTTAGGCTCTACTCTTCCATATTCTGAAAAATCTTCTCCGGCTGTAACAGCTTCTACCGGGAGAACATTTTTTTCTCCCAAAGCTTCCCTCAATATCTTCATGGTTTTTATCGTTAGATCGGGGTTATTATATGTTGCATTCACTGATTCGTTAGTAACGGTAACTACGGGGAGGTCTTTTTCGGTGAGTCCTGCGGCAATTCCGAGTCCTCTGGCGATCCTTTTAATAGAGAGCAAAATGTTCTTTCTTATATCCTGCTCATAAGATCTCACAGTAAGTTGGAGAAAAACTCTGTCGGGGATGATGTTGTGTTTTGTTCCTCCGTGAATTGAACCGACAGTAACAACGGCTTTTTTGTTTGGGGCAACCTCTCTGCTAACAATGGTCTGAAGAGCCATTACTATCTGTGAGGCAAGGACAACCGGATCTTTTGTTGCTTCGGGAGCTGCGCCATGTCCTCCGATCCCTTTTACCTCAATATTAACGGAATCAACATTTGCAAGGATGTAGCCGGGTTTTGAAGCGACCATACCTGTCGGTATCGGGCTGTCATGAAGAGCAAGTGCATAATCAGGCCGGGGGAATCTTGTGAATAGTCCGTCAGCAAGCATCGCTTTTGCCCCTGAACCTATCTCCTCAGCAGGTTGGGCGATCATTACCAGTGTACCGGACCATTTATCTTTTAATCCTGATAGTACTCTTGCTGTTCCGGTGAATACTGTCATGTGAATATCATGGCCGCATGCATGCATCACTCCGACCTTATTTCCTGCATCGTCTTTTGTTCTTATATTACTTGCATATGGAAGCCCTGTCTTCTCAACAATTGGAAGAGCATCCATATCGGTTCTGACCATTATTGTTTTCCCGGGTCCGTTCTTTATTATACCGACGACTCCGTAGTTTCCTACACCTGAAGTTACATCGAATCCTGCGTTTTTCAGTTCCCGCTCCATTTTCTTTGAAGTATTTTTTTCGTGCAACGAAAGTTCCGGTGTCTTATGGAGATCAAGATAGAGTTCTTTTAAAGATGAAAGTTCTTTTAAAAGTATTTTTGAAATTCCGGGCTTAACAGAATCAGGTTCATTTTTAGTTTCGGAAGAGAACTGTAATCCGGAAAATGCAAAAACAATTAAAATAACATATAAACGGATATAAATTTTTTTCATCATAGTACACTCCTTTGATCTTAGTTGTTTGAAATAATTATATCAGAGAAGAATTAAAAAAAAATGTTTCTCCTATATTTGTATCACAATAATGATCTGATAAGCTTTGAAAGGTTTTCCTCTGATTGTTCTTTGTAAGATACTTTTTTATAGAGGTTACCTTTCTTGTCAACAAGAATGACGGTGGGGACGGAACTGAAATTCCCGAAAGCATTTGAAACAGATTTATCACCCCATCCGAATTTAAAAGTATATTTTTTCGATATTTCAACAGCTTTTTTTTCAGAACCGACTTTCCCCCATGTCTTATCCCTGTCCATGGCTACAGCAATGATCTCGAATCCTTCCTTTGAGTATTTTTTGAAAAGTTTTTCAAGTTTGAGCATACTTTTTTTACTGGCGGAACACCAACCTGCCCAGAATTCAAGAAGAACCACTTTCCCTTTATATCCGGAAAGATCGATCTCACCGCCTTTAAAATTCTCGATCTTCAGATCAGGAGCTTTTCCTTTTTGCCTGATCTTAAATTCAAAATTTGCAGTTCCCCCATTATATCTGGCATATGTAAGATTTGTTTCAAAGCCTCTATCACCGGGGAGTTCTTTTAATGCATATTCGTAAGCATTAATTGCCCATTTGAAATGTTTTGCCGATTCACCGAACTTTTTCTCTTTAAGTAGTGACTGCCCTTTTTTGATCTGGATATATCCACGTGTTCCCAGACAATATTTGAAGTTTGTTTTATAACCCTTATTGTCAGGTTCTTTCTTTAGTGCTTTTTTATACATCATGGCGGCTTCGAGGAATATCTTCCCTGCCTCATAAACCTCACCCTTTCTTTTATGTGTGTCAGCTGTCTTCATGACCTTATATGCAAGCTTTCCCGGATCATTCGTTTCTTCGCCGTTTAATATGGGAATATTGATAATGATAAATATGAATAGCACTAAAACTGAAATAAGTATTTTGTTAAATCTCATCCCTACCTCCAGAAATATCATCTAATATTAATAATAATAAATATTAGTGTCAAATCAAGGATTATCTTTTACAAGATCCAAACTTTTCATTGTTATTTTTCTGTCAAATTCAAGTTCCAACCTGTTACCGTTAAAATCGGGTCTTATCTCCGGGAAATTTAAATAAAACTCAGATCTGTTTTCTATTCTAATAATTTCTTCCTTATGTTTTTCCGGAAAAGATATTTTTATATTTCCATTGTATGGATTTAAAAGCCGGATACTAATTCTCCGGTTTTTTATATGAAAAAGTGAAAATCTTCTTACAAATAAATTATCAGGAAAATTCTCTGATAATCTTATTACTATAAAATTTTCTTTCGAGTCAATTATTCTGCAATACTTTTTTAATCTGTTTACCCTTTCAAGAATTTCATTTCTTGAATACTTCAGCCTCTTCCCAATGTTAAATATTATATAGTTAACAGAGAATCTTTCGATCAGATATTTGATATTTTTCTCGTCGGGGAATAATTTATTTTTAAATGTTCTTTTGAATATTTCTTTGTTCTCATTAAAAGTTCGATAAGCAGTCCTGCCGTTTATATAATAGTTATTATGATAAAAAGTATTAATTGTATATAAGCTGTTCTTTATCTGCAAATATCCCGGAACAAATATTGGGATCTCAAGAATTATCTTATCACTGTCCTTTTCTATTTTTTCGTATTTTGCAGTTTCAAATTTTATTTCTTTATTATAATTCGTGTAGTTCCAATTCTCGAAAATAACCAGAACAGGAATTAACAGCAGGATCAATTTTTTTCTGTCCTTTAATTGATCAGACAATTTGATGAATCCCATTGTTGCAATAACGATGAAAACTGGAAATATCAGGAACAGTCCTCTGTAAAGGTATCTGAAATTAGAGAACTGCGGGACCAGGGTTATTAACAATCCGTAAATGGAAAAATCCGATCCGGGAATAATAGAGGAAAATTTGAAAAATATCATGTTATAAACAATAAACACACTGAAAAATATTTTAAATTCTTTTGAGAATCTTTCAAAATTCATGATAAACAGCACTGTGATCTGGAGGGCCAATAATAACAGGAACATATTTGATAATGTGTTTGATCCTGTGATGTTGAAATAAAAAATAAGTGAAAGTTGGAATATCAATAGAAGGGTCAACAGAACTTTTTTCTTCTTTATTCCTGAAAGAACGAATAGAAAAAGTGCCAAAGTTGTGAATCCGGGGAAGAATCTTTTAAGAGGGTGAATATCCGATGTTATTGGCATATAAAATGTTGAATCGGAACCGAAAAGGTTTTTTGCATCTACAAGTGATTTGTAGTGAAGGTTCCTCTCCAGCCCGGAATTATTAATGGTCTTTAAGAATGGATGGAAAACGAGGATCAGAAGCAATAAGAACGGGATAATTGATACCAGGAATCTGATCAGAATTTTCAATGATATATATCTGTAAGCTATAAGAAAGATAAAGAATAGAGGTAACAATATCGCGATGAGAAAGTATCCGTGATATATACTGAAAAATCCCTGTAAAAAAATGAAAAAACCGCATTTTATTGAATCTTTGAATTTTCCATTCTTCCAGAATCTTACGAGATAATACAAAACGAATCCCATCCAGAAAAAGGAGAAAATATTAAATATAACGGCAGTCTGTTTTATGCCGGGATTGATAATGAACAGGAGAGATGCAAAATAGGATACAGATGTCCTTTTAAATAATTCTTTTGCCAGCAGAAATATTCCTATCCCTCCCATCCAGAAAGCAAATAAAATGTAAAGGTTGTAGCTGGTAATGAGGCTAGCTCCGAAAACCTTAATGAATATCAGGAAAATTATGGATTCTCCAAAAAGAGGGTGACCATAAAAAGTGACATAAGCATTCGGGTAAAAATAATTCAAATGATAAATAGCAGGCAGATCATTTTCTAAAGAGTGGATATTCCATTCGATCACTGAAAGGATATACTGGGTATCAGGAGAGAATTGCACTGCAAGTTTTGAACCTGGATCAAGAATTGAATTGACAACCGGGAAATGAATAATTAGTACAATGAAAAGCAAAATCAGAAGGAAAGAATATTTTCTGATCATATTTTTCATAAATTATATTTTTTCTTTATTGATAAAGATAGTTTGCTTAATATGATCTCCTTTCCGTTGTCCCCATCAATCTGTATGATAAAATAGATTTCATTATTGCTGGAACAGAATGATTTTATTCTAAAAGAATCTGATTTACAAGAATACCTGTCTTACTTTCAAACCCGCCTTCATTTTCTTTATTAGATCAGTAGTTCAGTTATTATCAGTATCATCTTCAGGAATTTCTTCGTATCCTACTATCATTGCTTTGATGTTGGAAAACAATGTGTGACCTGTTGTTGTCATATAGACATGAAGAATTACAAATGCAATGATAACAAATGCTCCGATAAGATGAATGATACTTATCAGTTTTACAGGATTTGCTTCCACTCCCATATTTACACTTGCAAAGAAATATAAAATTCCTGTTGCAACCATTAAAGGTATAAGAAAGAACCTGAAAGTAAAATATGTGATCCTCTGAAGAGGATTTAATTTACTCAATTCTGTTTTCTTAACCGGATGAGGTTCGTTTCTGAAGATCCCTTTCCCGTAATAAACTATCATAGCAGTTAATTTTTCTCTTGTCAGAATGTACTGTTTCCATTCTCCTGTGGTTGCAAACCAGAAAAATATGAAGAGATAAAGTATAATTAGAGTAAGAGCTGCAATGTCGTGGAGCTTTATTGCTGAACCGAATCCGAACAGGGTAAAACTTCCATGGATCTCAAATCCGGTTAAAGCGAGTATCAGTATTAATACAAATTGGAACCAGTGTGAAAATCTCTGGAATATTGAATACAATTTTATCTTTTTCATTGCCATCTCCTAATTTCTAAATTTTCTACCGATAAATATTCTTAAAAATGAATGTACCATTACTCCGAAAAATACTCCGAGAATTAATAGAAAGCCGAGGGTGTCTATCAATTTGATATTATCTTTTCCTGGTATCCAGCAACCTTTGAAGTTTTCTAATCTTCCATTTCTTGAGTGACATTCGGAACATTTAAGAGCTTCTTCTTTAGGGGATACCATATGTGAGAGTGGCCAATACATCTTTGTTTCAACGAAGTCAACTTTTCCGCTGAAAGGTTTACCTGCATATTTCATTCCCTCGGTAGCAGATTTTATCCAGTCAAAATCTGACCAGTAAGCCCCTGATCCTTTTTTCCCGAATAGTTTTACGTAGACGAAGTTTTTATTAACAGGATCATATGGTTGTTTCCCTCTCATGACCTTCATAGGCCATATTTTTGTAGTTTTTTTGTTACAGTCACCATACATATGATTTAATTCGACAGGTTCTTTTGAAGGATCTATCTTGTCATCAATTACTATATGTCCGGCGATACCATTAAAGAGGAAATATTCCGGAATAATATTTTTTGCTAATTTAAATGCACCTTTTTTCCCATTATATATGACATGACCGCTTTCATCTTTAATAACGAGAGGTTTTCCCTTGTTTGGCCCTGAAGTGAATTTTTTCCCTGCTTTGGACCAGTCCCAATATACTTTTGTTTTATGAACCTTCGAATAGTAGGGGATGTGGCATGTTTGACATGCAATATTTTTGCTATGTCTGTCCAGGAGCAGATGTTCAAATGTTATTGAAGGATTTTGCTTTTTCTTAAGTTTACCGTTGAACCTGTTATCATATTTATCGACGAACAGTCTTTCTGTGTGGGGATTTTCAGTATGACATTTTTCACAACTTACCCTGTTCTGATCCTCAGTTTCGACAGAATATAATTGGCCTTTGATATCGTGTTTGTTTGTCGGGTGACAATCAGTGCAGGTCATGTTTGCACCGTCCTTTGCCATATGGACATCGACATCGCGTGTTGGATGTAGCAATGATTTATCCAGATCGCCATGTTTGACATCGTTGCCGCCCCCTCCGTAGAAATGGCATACACCGCAATTTTCTCTTCCCGGTTTTCCGACATTTTTAACTATCAGATTATAATTTGGTTCATGATATATTTTGTTGTTTCCCTTGAAAAGAACCGATTTTTTCCCCTTAAGAGAACCATGATCTCCTCCCACGGGGTAGCCTGCTCCGGAAGGAAATTTTTCGTAAGTTCCGGTCGTATCGTGGCAGATAAGACAGTCCACTTTTGATTCATCGGAAAAATTAAAATTTTTGTCTTTCCATCCATATCCGATATGACAACTTGTACAACGTTCTTCGTTAGATTGAATAGAAATACAAAAATTGTTAATGCCTTTTGATTTCCCTGTTTCCAGTGTTTTTCCTTCTTTGCCCGGGATCTTATCGGATTTATTTGACCAGGTCCAGTGTGATGTTTTCATGATGTCTTTTGCTGCTTCTGTATGACAGCTAAGACATGCTTTCGTAATATCTTCGGGTTTTTCAAAATTCTTTTTCAATATTTCGAAATTTGAGTGGACATTTACGGGTTTTGTTTTAACTTCTGCTTCTCCATAAGTATAAGTTAAAAAAATAAATGAAATAATGATAAATAGAAAATTTTTTGATCTTACCATGGCGACACACCTCCATTACCGGACAAGGCACCAAAAATATGGTGGGAACAGTCCTAAGTGAAAGGGCGATTTTATCCTTGCAGAGAACAAATGTCAATGAAATCCAAATAAAAAATAAAGTTATTTTAACAATTTAATTTCTAAAATATCATTTGAATATTGTTAAAAAAATTGTATTAATCATATATTAAAAAAGATTTATTCATGTGATCAGAATTTGATTTTTTTACCTGCAAATAGTATTAATTTTTTATGGGAAAAAAAACATATAGAAATATAATTATAGCTGGAATTTCTATCTTTGTATTAATCGGTGGATTATCGGCCACTGACAGGATGACGGGGAAGCAATTCACAAAAAGATCGGAAGTGATATCGATAAACGGAATGGTTGCTACCAGCCATCCGCTTGCTGCCCAGATAGGTATTGATATTCTTAAGAAAGGGGGGACGGCAGTAGATGCCGCTATTGCTGTTGATGCGGCCCTGGGGCTAATGGAACCTACAGGTGGAGGAATCGGTGGTGATCTGTTTGCTTTGGTATGGGATAATAAGGCCGGAAAGTTGTATGGTCTTAATTCCAGCGGAACTTCTCCCGGAGATCTTTCCTTAAAATATTTCAAGGCAAAGGGTTTCAGGAGAATTCCCGTGTACGGGCCTCTACCCTGGACTGTTCCCGGATGTGTTGCCGGATGGTTCGAACTTCATAAAAGATTCGGAAAACTACCTATGAAGAAGATCCTGGCTCCTGTAATTAAATATGCAAGAGAGGGATTTCCGCTGACCGAACTGATCGCATATTACTGGGATATTTCGGTAAGAAGGTTTGAAAAATATAAAAACTTCCAGTCTCTGTATGCACCGGGCGGGAAATCGCCGGGGAAAGGAGATATTTTCAGGAACCCTGATCTTGCCGATACTCTTGATCTGATCTCAAGAAAAGGGAGAGACGCTTTTTACAAAGGAGATATAGCAAAAAAAATAGTCGCATATTCCAAAAAGGTCGGTGGATTTTTCAGCATGAGCGATTTTACAGGATATAAAGCCAAATGGGTCGAACCTCTGAGTGCTGAATTTGAAGGGTACCGACTCTGGGAATTACCACCGAACGGACAGGGGATAGCAGCACTTCAGATGTTGAATATGCTGAAATACATTGATCTTAGATCTATGGGTCACAACAGTTCTGAATATCTCCATGCTTTGATCGAAATAAAAAAAATTGTTTATGAGGATAGGGCAAGATTTTATGCAGACCCGGATTTTTCAAATGTTGATTTCAAGAAGCTTCTTACCGATAAGTATGCAAAAAAGAGATTAAGATTTTTTAAGAAGGACAAGGCTAACAGAACAGTGAGTGTGGATGATTCGATCCTTGAGAACGGGGACACTGTATATATGACCATTGTTGATAAAGACAGGAATGTTGTATCTCTGATCCAGAGTAAATATTTCGGGTTTGGTTCCGGAATGGTCCCTGATAAACTGGGATTCTGTATTCAGGATAGGGGAGCGCTCTTTTCTCTTGAGGAGGGACATCCGAATGTTTTTGAACCGGGGAAAAGGCCTTTTCATACTATAATCCCTGCAATGGTAACAAAAAACGGGAAACCTGTCTTTACTTTCGGAGTAATGGGGGG
>CAYNUG010000090.1:0-9014 GCA_964400545.1 uncultured Clostridia bacterium
GAGGAAGGGTCAACCGAATCGGGTATCTCTGACCCTACTCCCACTATATCACCCGGAACATCATTATTCCCTGAAACTCTATTAATGAGCTCCTTTTCTTCATTTGAATTATAAATAATAGCAACCGGCATAAGAAAAAGATCCTTGAACAACCTCATATACAAGACTTCGTCATGTTCGGCTGTAGGAACAAGAATTGATTTATTCCTGAACTTCCTTAACCCCTCATATGAATGATAATATCTATAAGAAAAAAAAATAAATTTATAGAATTCATCTTCTCTCTTCTCCAGTTCACTAATCAGGTCTGGCATATATGGCCCTTCTTCATAAAGCCATTCTTTTTCATCATTAATAGAATGCTCATCTTCAAATACTTTTCTCTGCAATTTTCCGAATTTTTCCGGATCTCTCTCCTTAGTGACCCTGAACCTGTTTACAGTAATTCCGTTTATTATATCTATATCATTCTCATAATGATGGCCCCATGTTAAATAATCGAGTGCAGTTGAGGTAAATACTTCAACTTCAATATGCTTCGCCATCTTTTCAGCAATAAGCCTGGCATGATACTCAGCACCTCCATTTATCTCAAGGCCGTACCTCTGAACGATAATCCCAATCTTTCTTACCATAATTTAATTATATCATGAATCTTTCATTATTAATTTCTCAACAAGTTAAACCGCGGACAGTTCAGTCTTGACATTTTATACAAATTTCGTTATAAATCCATACATATTCGGAGGTGATAATGAACGTATTTGTACTGATCAAACAAGTGCCTGATACAGAAGCAATGTTATCGGTAAAAGATGGAAAATCAATTAATGAGGATAACATAAAATGGATAATCAGCCCTTATGATGAATATGCTCTGGAAGAGGCGTTAAAATTAAAAGATACAGATTCCGGAATAACGGTAAATGCACTTACCCTGGGACCGGATAGAACTGAAAGCGCTCTCAGAAGTGCACTTGCTATGGGAGCAGATAGTGGGATCCATATTGAGTGTGAAGAAGATATCGACATTACTACACGTGCCAGATTGCTCGCGGAAGCAATAAAGAAAGAAGGTGATCCCGGGATAATCTTCATAGGAAGACAAGCAATAGACGATGATTCCAACCAGACACATATTCTGGTGGCTGAATACCTCGACATGCCTGTGACAACAAATATTATTTCTTTCAAGTATGAGGATAATAAAGTTATTGTTGACAGAGAGGTCGAAGACGGAGATATAGAAACAGTTGAAATGGGAATACCCTGTGTCATAACTGCTTCAAAAGCTTTAAATACACCTCGTTATGCATCTTTGATGGGTATTATGAAAGCAAAAAAGATTCAACTTAAAAAGATTTCTCTTAGTGAGCTCGGACTTGATTCTACGGAGAATAAAACCAATGTAAAGAGATTGTTTTCACCTCCGGAGAAATCTCCGGGAAGGGTTTTGGAAGGGGAACCGGAAGAAATGGTTAAGGAACTTGTGAGAATTTTAAAAGACGAAGCAAAAGTGCTATAGGAGATCTGAATGTCGAATTTAGGAATATATATCGAAATAAAGAACGGAATGATAAAAAAGAGTGTCAAAGAAGTTATCTCAATTGCAAAAAAATCGGGAAATATGATATACGGTGTCATTTTCACAAACGAATTTCAGAACTACAAAGATGAATTAAAGGGATTCGATCATATTATCAATGTAAAAGGTGATGAAATAGAATTTCATCCGGATTCTTTCTCGGAGACAATTGCAGAGATAATCAATGAAAATAAAATTGAGTATTTTACGGGATCATATTCTTTTAAATCAAAAGAAATATTCCCGAGAATAGCAGGTAAACTAAAAGGAAGTTCGTTAATAAATGATTGTATTGATTTTGACTTCGGAAATAATACAGCTACTAAACCGGTATATTCCGGAAAACTTCTTAAAGAGATCGAGATTAACAGTGAAATAAAACTATTGACCTTTCGTCCGAACATGTTTCCTGTAACCGAAGCTGAACCCGGTTCTCCCCAAGTAACAGAAAAAGAGATCTCAAACAAAAGAAGATCAAAAGTTGTTAGTACCAAAAAATCAGAATCAAAAAGTATTGATATTCTTGATGCTGATATTATAATCTCAGGTGGCAGAGGAATGAAGGCTAAAGAAAATTTTCAAATACTTGAGGACCTTGCATCCATCCTTAAAGCCGGTGTGGGAGCCTCACGTGCAGCAGTTGACTCTGAATATGCCAGTTACAATATGCAGGTTGGTCAGACCGGCAAGGTCGTAAACCCAAAATTGTATATTGCATGCGGTATTTCGGGTGCCATTCAACACTTTGTTGGAATGAAAACATCAAAGATAATTGTCGCAATAAACAAAGATTCTGAAGCACCTATTTTCAAGAAAGCAGATTACGGGATAGTAGGAGACCTTTTTAAAATAGTACCATTGCTTAAAGAAGAGTTAAAAAAAGTTCTCTGATCCTTGAGTTTTATACGATCTTCTTGATTTCAGTTTTTATAGTATCCCATTTATCATCCGGGATATTTGCGCCTATAACTTCAACTACTTTCGAAGCCAGCATCGATCCGATCTTTCCACACACTTCAATTGGAAAATCCTTCGTAAGTCCATAAATAAATCCTGATGCATAAAAATCCCCTGCTCCGGTTGTGTCAACAGGTGTGACTAAAAAAGGGTCGATCTTATATAGATTACCATCCTTATCAATTATTAGTGAGCCTTCTTCTCCTATTTTAACAACTGCTATACTACAATACTCAGACAAGACCGAAACAGCTTTCTCAGGCGATTTTTCACCTGTAAAAGCTCTGGCTTCATCTTCATTTGCAAAAACTATATCAACATGATCTTTAATAGATCTTTTCAGAAAATCAATGTTCTCTTCAACTATATTAAAACTTGCAAGATCGATCATTATTATAAGTCCTGCCTTTTTTGCAAGTTCAAGTGATCTCTTTACAAGATCTTGATCTTGAACCATATATCCCTCAAGAAAAAAATGAGAATTGTTTTTGAAAAGATCAATATCAAGATCACTTCCGGTAAGTTCTATTGCGGCTCCAAGGTAAGTTGCAAAAGTTCTTTCGGAATCTTTTGCAATCATACATATTGCTGTCCCCGTACCCTGATCTCCCCTAAAAAGATGTGTAGAGATCCCATTTTCTTCCATTTCATTTTTAAAGAAATCTCCGAACTCATCCTTGCCTATTTTTCCGATATAGGATGTATCGACATCGAGTTTTGAAAGTCCGCTAATGGCGTTTGCAACGGAACCTCCTGTCACTCTTCTTTTCTTTATCTTTTCAGATTTTTTCAATATGCTTTTCGCCATTTCCAGATCAATATGGTTCATACTCCCTTTTTTAAATGAAAGTGACTCAACAAAAGAATCTTCAACTTTCATCAGCAGGTCAACAAGCGCATTCCCTAATCCAAGTATCTTTTTCATTATTCCTCCATCCTTTTTCCTAAAACTTCTTTATTCATATATCGGGTCAATGCTCCATATGGCTCCAATATCTTATCTTTGTTGCATGTTTCTGTGGCTATAAGTAGTTCAGCTGCGAGTTCAACTCCTTTGTGAAACCCAAATATCCCTGCAACTCCCTTAATATCATGTGCTATACGACTCATTTCAGAAAAATCACCGCTATCGTAAAGTTCTGAAAGCTTATTTACACTATTCTCTATTGAAATTTCAAACTCCTTTTTCAATTTTTTAAGAAATATTTTATCAGAAATGTCATCAATAATCTCAGCCATTACAATCTCCTTCTGATCTTTTTATCTGTTCTTTTTTTTCTTTTATCAATACAACGATCAATTTCATAGAATCATTTTTTTGAAGATCTGAAAATGTGCATCCTGAAGATCTTCTTTTTTTATAAGGAACAGTCATTTTTTCAAAGGGGAGCATAATATTTTATCCCTTTATCATGTGTCTTTATTTCATTTAGCAGATTTGCTACATCTATCTCATTTTCAAGATTGATCTTTTCAACATTCACAACAAGCAAAGGAGAGTTCCTGTAATTAAAAAAATAGTAATTATATGCTTCAAACAGTTCTCTCCAGTACTCCTGAGGCACACTTCTTTCATATTTATTAGGTGAGTTCTTAATTCTCCTCATCATTTCCGAAAACGAAACCTGAAGATAAACAACAAGATCGGGAATTATAATTTTTTCAGATAAAATACCATATATCCTTTTATATATCTCAATATCTTCATCATTCAATACAACGTGAGAATAAATAGCTTCACGAAAGAAAAGATAATTGCATACACTACTTTTGTGAAAAAGCCCTTTTTGCTTCATATTCATTTGCTGGGAATAGCGATTAAGGAGATAGATAAGCTGATTCTTAAGTCCCAGATTACTTTCTCCTTCGTGCAGAGATTCATAGAACTCATCCGTAAAAGGATTTTTCTTGTCATCCAGAATTAATCTGGAATCCAATGCATCTGAAATTAGACGTGCAAGCTCGGTTTTTCCGGTTCTTACCAATCCATCAACAGCAATATAGTTCAACTTTTCCACGGGAAAAAATTATATCATTTAATAGCTTCAAAGTAAATTTCACATTTACATTTAATACAAGTTGAAGAGATGATTATTTCCTAATACTTTTTATGATCTTTCTAAATGACAACAATACATCCGAAGGTGAGATGAATTCTGTCGGATTAAAAGCATTATTTTCATCAAGTTTTAGGATCTGAGCCCTTATAAGGAACTTAATATCATTATAATTCCTATGTAATGGAGAGATATCCGAAGGAATAAGTTCTTTTGAAGAGGGCGTAAATTTAAGCTCGAGCCGTCTTTTATTCTGAAGATAATCAAGCAGAACCGATAATACTTTCGTATAGAAGGAGCGAGTGATCAATTTAAACCTGCCAAAACTATGGTCAGGATTACTTTTTATTATTCCAACTGAACAAACTTTGATAATATAATCCTTTGCAAATGATCCTTTTATATCTGTGAGAATAACCGGTTGTCCTTCATAATGAAGATAATTCCTGAAATAGTATCCTATCAAAGCTGCAAGTTCTTCCCTGTTAATATTCTCTTTAAAAAAAATATTCTTGAATTTTAAAGGGAGGTCGATCTCGTGGAATTTTATCTTCAGATCATTGATCTGATTTGTAACAGAAATATCTCCCGGTTTAAGCTTCAGGATTTTCTTATAGATTACAATTGCCGAATCAAGTTTCTCCGACCTTTCATATGTATTTGCAAGTTTTTTCAGAATATCAATATCATCCGATCTGTTCTCAAGAGAATACTCATAATACTTTGCAGCTTTATCAAACTCACTTTTTTGAAAATAATAATCCCCTATTTTTAATTTAATCCCGGTAATTTCAGGTGAAAACCTTGCCGCCTTTTCCAGGCCCTCAATATATCCTTTATTATCATTTTGATTAAATTTTTCATCTGCCATTTTCATATATTTGCGGGTTTCCCTTGACTTGATCAGTTCATATTTTGTCCTTATCCAGACAGTTTCAGGATATTTTGCCAGAAGTTCTGAATAAATACTGAAAGCCTCTTCTATATCATTTTTGATCTCGCTTATCATTGCAAGTCCATATTCAGCCTGAACATTGTTTTTTTCAATTTTTAACGATTCTCTGAAATTTCTGGCTGCATTATCAAGTTTATTTTTTAACATATATACATATCCGAATGCATTGTACAATTTATAATCCTGTGAATTACTTTCCTTGAAATTCTCATATGCAGAATTGATCATTCCTGCTTTAAGAAATCCCCATCCTTCTTTAAAGAACGGGTCATTATATCCCCTGGGATCTATATCCGGAATATCTATGTCATACTTTACTTTTTTCGTTGTAATACATCCTGTAAATGCTATCAGAAGAATCAGCACAATAATGAAATAACTTTTCATCTCAGGTCTCCTTTATTTTATTTAGAAATTTTAACATTTTTTCACTATCACATAAAACATCAAATTTTATTTCTTCATCCTTGTATGTCCTATTAAGTACTATTGCCCAATTTGATATATTTTTTATACGGTGATCAGATCTGTCAATAGAAAACCTGAATCTTTTATACGTCCTGAAGAACTTATTAAAGATAACTCTTTTCAAAAGAGATATTCCGGTCCTTTTCTTTGCTGATATATAAATTATACTGTTATCATTATCTTCAGAAGGCATCGATTGACTGAGTCCCTTTATATTATCGGTCTTATTATATACGTTAATGATCTTGTCTTCTTCAACTCCAATATACCTCAAAACCTTATTTACTTCCATGATCTGTTTTTCATGATCTATATCCGAAATATCAGAAAGAAGGAGAATAATATCAGATTCTTTTATCTCTTCCATAGTGGCATAGAAAGATGTTAAAAGCTCCTCGGGCATTTCTCTTATGAATCCTACCGTATCAGATAGTAAGCAGAAATATCCCTCACCATTCTCTCTGAGATCTGCCCTTCTTACTATCGGGTCAAGGGTTGAAAACAACTTATTATCAACAAATACATTATCCTCGGTCATAAGATTGAATAATGTTGATTTCCCTACTGAAGTATAACCAACGATTGAAACAAGAGGTACAGGACTCATATGCCTCTGTTTACTCTGAAGCATTCTGTTTCTTCTAACCTTTTCTAGCTTTCTCTTAATAACTGTAACCTTTTTTTTTATGACCCTTCTGTTAGACTCAAGTTTGGTTTCACCCGGACCTCTTGTACCTATACCACCACCTAATCTTGAAAGTTCGATCCCTTTTCCCGTCAATCTCGGTAAAAGATAGAGAAGTTGTGCAAGCTCTACCTGAAGTTTCCCTTCAAGTGTCATTGCATGCAAGGCAAAAATATCCAGGATCAATCTGGTTCTGTCTACAACCTTAACATTTAATCTCTCTTCCAGATTTCTCTGTTGTACACTTGATAAAGGATTCAGGAAAACTATCAGATCCACATCGTTGGCATCCATGAAAATTTCGATCTCCAGGATCTTCCCCTTCCCTATAAAAAAACTTCTATCCGGCTCTCTTCCTTTTTGCAGAATAGATCCTGAACAAGTCCCGCCTGCAGTTTCTACAAGAGAAATTCCCTCTTCAAGTATTACTTTGATCGTTGAATCATTGTATTTCTTCCCGAACAATCCTGTTATCAATACATTTTCAGTTTTACCCATTCAATTTGTTTTTCAAGAATTCATTTATTCCGGAAACATCAAGGGGTGTGAACCAGGTTATGTCGTTCTCTCTTCTGAACCAGGACATTTGTCTTTTAGCAAAATTCCTTGAATGCTGTTTAATAAGTTCAACAGCTTCTTTCTCTCCTATTTCATTATCAAGCACCATATTCAATTCTTTATACCCTATTGATGCCATCGGACTGCAGTCCCTTTCGTAAATCCTTCTGAGTTCTTTTACTTCTTCCATTAACCCGTTCTTGATCATTTTATCGACCCTTTTGTCGATCATTTCATACATTTGTTCTCTGGGAAGTTGTAGACCAATTCTTATAAATTCATATCCCTTAAAAGGAGGAATTGTTATGTTGGAGATATTGCTTGGGATAATTCCATTGTTATAGTAAATATCAAGGCCTCTGATTATCCTTTTCCTATCATTTTTGCCGATCTTTTCTGCATATTCTCTGTCAATATTGAAGAGTTTATTCCATAAATATTCCAGCCCTTTTTCATTGCATAATTCTTCTATCCTGCTCCTTGATATACGTTTTGTTTCACTTTCGATAAATATTCCATTGATCATTGCTCTGAGATATAAAGCTGTGCCGCCACATACGACCGGAAGTTTCCCTCTATTATTGATATCAGTAATAATTTCAACAGAAAGGTTCAGAAATATGTTCACATTGAATTGTTCAGTAGGTTGAAAAATATCAATCATATGATGAGGGATCCCGGCTTTTTCACTTTCGAGAATCTTCGAAGAACCTATATTAAAACCTTTATATACCTGAACCGAATCGGCAGAAATAATTTCTCCATCAAATCTTTCAGCCATAATGACGGCAATTTCTGATTTCCCCACTCCGGTCGGACCAAGGATCTGAACTATTCTATTCATTATTCGATCATCATATTAGAAACAATAATAAGAATATCAGGAAAATTATCAGGAGGAAAAAAGCCTGATATTTTTTAATTTCTAATTTCCTGTTCCTTTCAGCCATTTTAATATCTGATTTTCATAATCAACACCTAAATTCTTCTTAACTGCATATATCTGAGCATAAACTAATTCTTCAAGTCCTCTTACAAATTCCGAACTATGTTTTTCGAAATCATGATACCAGACCTTTTTTAAAATTTTCTTTTCTATCAGTTTCCCATTTTTGTCAATCTCTGCATCTTTAAGAAATACAGGAAGATTATCACGAATATCATCAATCGAGTTCGATAGAATTGATAATGCCACCGGTCCTATTTCTTTTGATAACAACTTAAAGATCATCTCTAATTTGATATTGTAATGCTTTAAAGCTTCTTCGTAAGAACTGAAAGAAATATTTGTAATAAAACCATCCATCTTTACATAACCGCTTTTTTTAACTTCTTTTCCTGTGGAAAGCACATCTATAAGAAAGAAGTAATAAATGTATCTGATAGTATCTTTCTTTTCAAGCTCACTTGCTGAAATGATCATATCCAGATCCCTATATCTTTTACAAAGATCAAATACATGTTTTTCATAAGACATAATATTATCAGGTAATTCAAGATCATTGCTTTTAATAAAAACTTTGCTTACCATCTCTAATATCTTCTCTCCCTGTTCTCCGATCTCATTCTCTCTGATTTTTTCAAGGATCAAATGTTTAAGTGAAATATCTAATGTAATATTCTCGATGGGATAGGCTGCATTAAAATCACATTCATATGACCCACCGCCGGATGACAGGATATTATCTAAAACCAGCTTCTGATGATTTTTTACATGAGACCAGAGTTGTTCATATGATATAAGAGAAG
>CAYNUG010000091.1:0-9010 GCA_964400545.1 uncultured Clostridia bacterium
GATCTCATTCATTAGATATTCTTTCTGAATAAGTATTATGGTTACAGGGACAAGTTTGTTATTAAGATCAACCCGGATCGTCTTATTATAGTGATCTTCACTTTCAAATATCAAACTGACAAATGAGAGGTCATCAGGTACTTCCAGTTCGAAATATCCATCACTTAATGAGATCGTATATTTTCCCGTTTCTTTAGCATGTATTGAAACATTTTCGACAGATCTGAATCCGATATCTCTTACTACTCCTCTGATGATCTTCGGTATAACCGGAAGAGCAAAAAGAGCAAGGAACATTATTCCTGAGAGGATTTTTTTGCCGTATATCATTATAATTTTACGAAAAACTATAACGTAAGGTTTCAAAGAAAAATATAATCTAAAAGATCTCTATCAGGTTATTTCTATAACCCCACATCAGGAACAAACTTATATGCATACATGATAATTCCTGTATTGCCGTCTTCTCTTATCTTTCTGAATTGGAAAGTCAGACTGTCTCCTGTTTTCAGTTCTTCCGGATCACAATCAGTTATTTGTGCCATTATTCTGGGACCTTCATCCATCTGTACTATACCGATCCCGTAAGGTACCTGATCTGTAAATCCATCCGGAGCAATTCTAATGATCGTATGGGTTAAGAGCTTACCTTTACCTGAGAGTTTGATCATATTGAAATCCCTGGAACCACATTCGGGACAGGCAGATTTTCCTGGAAAACTGATATGCTTACATTTATTACATTGAGCTGCTTCCAGACGATATCTTTGTGGTATTTCTCTCCAATATCTGGGGACTTGCATCATATCACCTCCAGTATATGAACAACACTGCTTCCTGCAGAACCGCCCATGTTTTGAGTTAATCCTGTTTTAATATTTTTCAATTGTCTCTCTCCGGCTTCACCCCTCAATTGGGTCACAACTTCACATATCTGCGCGACTCCGGTAGCACCTACCGGATGCCCTTTAGATTTTAGTCCTCCGGATGAATTGACCGGGAAACTTCCATCGAGAGCTGTTAATCCATCCATGCTGGCTTTTCCGCCATCTCCGTGAGCTACAACTCCGAGGGCTTCCAGGACCAGGATCTCTGCAATACTGAAACAATCATGGAATTCAGCAAAATCAATCTCTTTAATAGTTTTATCAGCCATTTTTAATGCTTTTTCAGCTGAAAGCTCGACTGCTTCCAGTTGCAAAATATCTTTTCTGCTACTAAGAGCTATTGAGTCAGATGCATGTCCGAAACCACTAATCAAAACTGGCTGTCTTTTCAATTTTTTTGCTTCTTCGACAGTAGTTATTAAAACTGCGGCTGCTCCGTCAGTGATCGGAGAACAATCGAGAAGTCTGAGTGGGTCAGCGATCATTGGTGATTTCATAACCTGTTCACTGGTTATTTTGAAGGGGAATTGTGCATTCGGATTCATACTTCCATTTAAGTGATTCTTTATTACAACTGACGAAAGTTGATCCCTCGTTGTCCCGTATCGATCCATGTGTGCTTTTGCCATCATTGCGTATAATCCAGGAAAAGTAACGCCATGAAACGCTTCATAATCCTGATCTGCCGCGGTTGCCAATGCATAGGTTGCCTCCTGACCGCTGATATCTGTCATTTTTTCAACGCCTACGGCAACAGCATAATCAGATATACCGGAAGCAACTTCAATACAAGCAGTTCTTACAGCCATTCCTCCTGATGCACAAGCGGATTCAACTCTCATTGCCGGAATATTATTACGTCCCATTTGATCAGGTATAAGGCTTGACAAGTGTTCCTGTCCGTTAAATAATCCGCCTGACATATTGCCAATGAACATAGAATCGATCCGGTCAGTACCTGCATCTTCAAGGCAATTAAAAACTGCTTCAGCTGCTATTTGTCTCAGGGATGTTTCCCATAACTCTCCCCATTTTATCAATCCGACTCCTATTATTGCTATTTTTCTCATTTTATATCTCCTAATTGGGAACTAATATTTTTTTTCGATATTTGGCATAAGTTCCATATTCCAGATAGAGTTTGTACTCATCGAGTTGCTTTCTTATCAAAGGAGCTCTATTGCGGACCTCATCTATTTTTTTTGTGACCTCGAAGATAAATGTGTCACTTCCTGCACCTGATCCATAGGATACCAGAAGGATCAGATCACCCGGTTTCGCTATGTCCAGAGTGGCTGCAAATCCCATTGGAGAAGATCCGGAGTAAGTGTTTCCCAGCAGAGGAGATAAAAGCCCTGGTAGATATTGTTTCTCTTTAAATCCGAGTTGTTTTGCTGCAATAACAGGGAATTTTCCGTTTGGCTGATGAAATATCACATAATCAAAATCTTTCGGGGTCATTTTCGTTTTTTCCAAGATCGCATTTACCGAACCCGCCACATGTTTGAAATAGGCAGGAGCTCCCGTAAATCGTCCTCCATGTTGTGGATAGTGTTTATATTCACGTCTCCAAAAATCGGGTGTATCAGTCATAAAGCAATGAGTATCTTTTAATTCGGCAATTAGGTTTTCTTCCCCCATTATATAGGCTGCCGCACCGGCTGCTGCAGAATATTCAAGAGCATCCCCCGGAGCTCCCTGAGAAGTATCTGCTCCTATTGCCAAAGCGTACTTAACAGCTTTGGATTTTACGAGATTAAGGGCAATGAACATTCCTTCGGTTCCGGCCTTGCAGGCAAACTCCAGATCTGCGGTATGAACGTATGGGCATGCTCCTATCGCTTCTGAGACTATTGTACCTGTAGGTTTTACTGCGTATGGATGAGATTCACTTCCAATATAAACTGCTCCTATCTCAGCAGGGTCAATTTCCGCTCTTTTTAATGCATTGAGCGTTGCATTTACAGAAAGTGTGGCACTGTCTTCGTCAGGAGCAGGCACAGATTTTTCATTGAGGTTCAGCCCTCTTTTAAAGGAAGGTGCATCAGCTCCCCAGACCTTTGCGATTTCTTCCACTTTAATTCGGTATCTGGGGATCTTTGTCCCATATCCAACTATTCCAGCCATTTGATTCTCCTTTGTTTGATTTTTTTAAGAACGGGATCATAATATTTTTTATTTCCCGATGATGTACTTAATGTAATGTTTGGATTGTGATTAACTACTGAAGCGAAATCCAGTTCGACCTTCATAAAAATATTATGAAAGAAACAAAAATCTTTGTCAACGTATATTTCGTTAATTTAGTTTTTAAAAATCAAGGTGATATGTTACTATTTAACAAGAGGAAATATGGGAAAAAGTTTAATAAAAATTGGTAATGCGGGAGGATTTTGGGGTGATGATCTTTCTGCATTAAAAAGACAGGTTACCGGCGGAAATCTCGATTACGTTACATCTGATTATCTTGCTGAGATCACAATGGGGATCCTGATGAAGCAGAAATTGAAAGATGAAAACATGGGTTATGTTTATGATTTCCTTTTTCAGTTGGAAGAAGTTATTGAAATAGTTATCAACAAAGGGATTAAAATTATAACTAATGCAGGAGGAATGAATCCTTCGGCGTTGGCAATGAAGATCCGTGATATGGGTAAGAAAAAAGGTCTAAACTTCAAAGTTGCTGCTGTTGAAGGAGATGATATCTTTAATAAGATCGAATCAATATATCCTGAAAAAGAAGATCTTAAGAATATGGAGAATAATCTTGATTTTAAGGAAATAAAGAGCAAATTGCTCAGTGCAAATGTTTACCTCGGTGTTTTGCCTGTTATCAAAGCTCTTGAATCGGGCGCAGATATAATTGTTACAGGAAGAGTGACTGATACCGCTATTACTCTGGCACCTATGATCTATGAGTTTGGATGGGAATTGAACGATTGGGATAAACTTGCTTCCGGTGTTATTGGTGGACACATTATAGAATGTGGTTCTCAGTCGACAGGAGGTAATTTTACAAACTGGAAAGATGTTAAAAAGTGGGACAATATAGGATTCCCCGTACTGGAGGTTTCTGAAGATGGATCGTTTGTAGTTACAAAACACAAAGGTACCGGGGGGATCGTTTCAGAATATAGCGTAAAAGAACAATTGCTTTATGAAATGGGAAATCCGAAGGAGTATCTTAGTCCAGATGTTATCGCTGACTTTACAACGATCAATGTCATTGATGAAGGTAATGACAGGGTCAGGATAGCTGGAATAAAAGGAAAACCCGCAACACATTTTTTGAAGGTCTCTGCCTCATACCTTGAGGGATATAAAGCCAGCGGATCAATACTGATCGGTGGCTTCCATGTTAGGCGTAAAGCAAAAATATTTGAAGAAATTTTCTGGAAAAAGATCGGAGTGGATTTCGAAAAAAAAGAAACTGAACTTTTATGTCGGAATGA
This sequence comes from uncultured Clostridia bacterium, assembly GCA_964400545.1. Classification (GTDB taxonomy): domain Bacteria; phylum Acidobacteriota; class Aminicenantia; order UBA2199; family UBA2199; genus UBA647. The sequence goes on from CAYNUG010000091.1 coordinate 4,340, forward strand.
TGATGATGAATATAACAAGACGATTCTAAGATTCAGTGTATATGATTCAGATAAAGATAAAATAGTAAGGTTTGGAAAGGAGATCTCAACATTGATTCTTTCAGGTCCGGCTGGTGCTGCTGTCACGGGTGGAAGACCTGATTCTAGGACGGTTATAGGATATTGGCCTGCATTAATTAAAAAAGAACTTATAAATTCCAAAGTAAAAGTGTTTAAAACTGATTCACTCGACTTTGAAGAAACTGATATTCCTTCGGTTACCGGATATGAGATTGATCATAAAGATCATGAAGAGTTTGAACAATCAGGATCTGGCAAGTTTCCCTATAAGGATGGAAATAAAATGCGTAAGATCTTTTTGAAAGATATCTGCCTTGCACGTTCAGGAGACAAAGGGGATACATCGAATATAGGTGTTATTGCAAAAAATGAAATTGTATATGAGTGTTTAAAAAAATATCTTGTTCCTGATCTGGTAAAGGAAATGTTTAATAATGTTTGTAAAGGAAGGGTTATACGGTTTGAGGTCCCGAACCTGATGGCTTTAAATTTTTTACTTGAAGAATCACTCGGAGGTGGTGGGGCGAAATCTGTTCTAATTGATGCACAGGGGAAATTATATGCCCAGGAACTCCTCAGTAATTATATATATGTAGATGAGAATTGTTATGCAATGATTGAAAAATCTTTGGATTTAAATTAAAATACTTTATCTGAGTGAGGAGAAAATTGGAACTGAATTCTAAGGTAAGAAGAATAATATTGATTACCGGTCCATTATTATTCTCAATTTTCTCATCAATCATCTATCTTTTAGTTTTCTCTCCTCAGAGGAATACTGCAGATTTTTCTAATATTATTCTTGTGTTCTTTGCTGCGCTTGGATGGAGTGGACACATATTAAACGGGACAAGGGAAATGTTCAGAGTAACATATTGGCTTGCGGCAATATCTATCGTAGTTCCCATATTGATCTTTGAGGTTTTTAAATTATACCCTTACGATCTTTACCAGGGCAGGATCATAATTGCGCTGATAATTGCAGCTAATCTCTGGCTTTCAAATATTTATAAAAATCTCAGGAAGAGAGACGCATAAGTTCAATGACCATATCTTTTGCCTTGATCATATCATCTATATGAATATGTTCATCCGTGGAGTGTTCTAACTGTGCTCCGATTCCCACTACTGCCATTTCGATTCCCATATTGTTATAAATTGAAGCATCAGTAAATCCTGTAATAAAGGTGGTTTCGGCCTCGATCCCAACCGATTTTAAGGCTATTTTCGATTGTTCAACAGTCCAGGAGTCTTCAGGAATGTCAACTGCTTTGCAGAGATTATCAATTTTAATTTCAACCTCAGCACCTGTCTCGGTAACTTTATTCCTGATGATCGTTTCCATTTTCTTTGCAAGTTCAGCACCTTTCTCATGATCCAGACTCCTGCATTCTGCCAGAAAAGTAACAGAATCGGGGACCCCATTCCTTATCATTCCTCCACTTATAACACCTACATTTGCTGTTGTTTCATGATCAAGCCTGCCCAGTTCCAATGCAGAAATTGCATTTGCAGCTGCGAGTATCGCGTTTATTCCTTTCTCCGGTTCCATCCCGGCATGAGCGGCTTTGCCTTTGATGGAAACATCTATCGCAAAATATGAAGGACCTCCGATCACAATCGTATCCAGAGTGTCATTATCGAGCAGGAAGCCCTTTTTTGCAGTGAGAAGTGAATAATCCAGATTCTTCACGCCAAGCAGACCGATCTCTTCCTGTCTGCTGATTGCTATCTCAAGTGGAGGATAAGTATCCGCAGTCCTAAGTGCTTCGAAGAGTTCTGCAATTCCTGCTTTATCATCTGCAGCAAGTATTGTGTTACCGGCGGATCGTATTATCCCATTTTCTATTACCGGTTCAATACCTACTCCGGGTTTTACGGTATCTGCATGACAGGAGAGTAATATTGGCTCTGTTTTATCAGAATTTTTTGAAGGAAATTTTACAATAAGATTTCCGTAACTGTCTTTGATCGTATCTCCTCCCAATTTTTCAAATTCACCTTTCAGATAGTTTATGAATTTTTCCTCATTTCCAGACTCACTGTCTATTTTAACCATCTCCATAAAATGTTCTATCATTCTTTCCGCCATTTCTCCTCCTTTTAAAAAGTAGATTATCAAATTCTATATATAATTACAATTTAGTGAAGAGTGTATGTTCATTTTTTTGAATATAGTTTGATTTTGCATTTATTGTTAATACTATTAATACAGTGATTGTTTTTGCTATGATCGCTGTTTCTGCTGTTAAGTTGTCTACCAATTCAGGAACCGTCCCTAAAAAAGGTTTCATTTCTTGTGGTGTTATCTTTACATTTATGGTGGTGTTATATAGAATTGAAGAATGAAAAAGAAATTACAATTTATAATGATATTTATATTTATTCTTAGTGTGTTTTTTATTTCGGATGCTTTTTCCTGTACGAATATTCTGGTATCTGGTGGAGCTTCAAAGGATGGTTCTGTAATGATCACTTATGCAGCAGATTCTCATGTCCTTTATGGAGAGTTGTACCACTGGGCTCCCAGAAGTTATCCCGAAAATGCCATGCTTGATGTTTATGAGTGGGATACCGGTAAATTTCTGGGTCAGATAAAACAGGTTAGAAGAACCTTCAATGTGATCGGGAATATGAATGAACATCAGGTAGCAATAGGGGAGACCACATATGGCGGAAGGAGAGAACTTCGCAACAGAAAGGGGATCGTAGATTACGGGAGTGCCATGTATATTGCACTTCAAAGAGCACGGACTGCCAGAGAAGCAATAAAGATCATGATAGGATTATTTAACGATTATGGATATTACTCTCTGGGGGAATCTTTTTCAATTTCAGATAAAAATGAAGTCTGGATCATGGAAGTGATCGGCAAAGGAGAAGGGCACAAGGGTGTTAACTGGGTTGCGGTCAGGATCCCGGATGGGTATATTGCCGCTCATGCAAATCAGGCACGTATAAGGAAATTTCCTCTCAATGATCCTCGCAACTGCATGTACGGAAAGGATACTATCTCTTTCGCAAGAGAAATGGGTTACTTTAAAGGGAAAGATGAAGATTTCAGTTTCGTTGATGCATATGCACCTCCAGGATATGGTGCTTTAAGATTTTGTGAGGCAAGAGTATGGAGTATATTTAACAGAGCAGCAAAATCAAATAATACAACTTTTGATTATGTTAAAGGTGTGGAAGGTGCGGAGCCGATGCCACTATATATTAAACCTGACAGGAAACTAAGTGTCAAAGATGTGATGGAGTTAATGAGAGATCATTTCCAGGGGACTGAATTCGATATGACGAAGGATATTGGCGCCGGCCCTTTCAAATTACCTTACCGTTGGAGGGGACTGACATGGAAAGTTGATGGTGTGAAGTATTGTAATGAGAGAGCCATATCCACACAACAAACAGGTTTCTCTTTCGTAGCGCAGTCGAGAAAATGGTTCCCTGATCCGATAGGCGGGATATTGTGGTTCGGAGTCGATGATACTTACAGCAACTGTTATGTACCGATGTATTGCGGGATCGAAAAGGTTCCTTACTCTTTTGCTGTGGGTACCGGGTCATTCAAAGATTTCACATGGGATTCTGCTTTCTGGGTGTTTAATTTTGTGTCGAACTTTGCTTATTCAAGATACAGTGATATGATCAGTGATATAAGAGTCGTTCAGGGAGAAATGGAAAGTTCTTTCATTACAGAAACGGAAGGAATAGACAAGAAAGCTTTGAACTTGTATAGGAAGGACCCTGCTCTTGCAAGGAAATTCATTACCGATTATTCAACTTCGGCAGGAGAAAAGACGACCAAAAGATGGATGAAGCTTGGCGAGTCCCTTTTATTTAAGTATCTTGACGGAAATGTAAAGGATAAAAATGGTAAAGTAACACATCCCGGATATCCTCAGGAATGGTACAAACTGATAGTAAAGAATACAGGCGATCATTTTAAGATAAAAAAAATGAGGACTGAAATAGCAAATTCGTATTCGGATAATCTTAAAAAAGGTGAGTCTTCCTTGAAGAAAGGTGATCTGGAGAAGGCTATTGAATATTATAAAGCTGCATTAAAGATCAAACCGTCAGATGATTATGCAAAACAGAGGATTAAAGAAGTGAGGGGTATTCTCAAAAAAGTGAAAGAGATGATATCCGGATTGAAGATAAAGGATAAATGAATAAAATTGAACACAAATATTCCTGACAAGCTTACATTTAAAAAGAGAGAAGTAATAAATGTAACCAGACTTGACGGGAAAGTTCTTGATTATTGGGAAAAAGAGTTCGAGATACTGAATCCTGTTATAAATCAGAACGGGGAAAAATATTTTTCCAGAAAAGATATTGAGATAATTATCAGGATCAAGGAACTTCTGATGGGAGAAAAGAAAAGCAAAGAGGAGACCAAGGCAACTCTCTTATCTGAATTCGAGGAAATAAGGGTACCGGATAACAAATTTGAAAGAAAAAGGAGAAAATCCGGAATTAATCTGACTTCCGTGAAGGAGGGTCTGAAAGAAATATTGACATTGATCGATAAAGATGATAAATAATTACCCAGTCGGGATGTGGCGCAGTCTGGTAGCGTACACGCTTGGGGTGCGTGTGGTCGGT
>CAYNUG010000092.1:0-8898 GCA_964400545.1 uncultured Clostridia bacterium
TGCCGATCTTCCTGATTCCGGTTATATCATTAAAGGAGTTCTTCCTGATATTTCTTCCGACCTGTCTGCAAACGGTGAGAAAACCGAATTTACGGATATTTTTAAAAATTATCAGCTTTTTCTCGCCCCTACCGAATATTCCACTACTGCACCGTTAAAGAATAATGCAAAAAAATTCGGGTTTAGAGCAGCTACAATGCCTGGATTCTCAAAAGAAATGATCCCCGCTTTAAGAATAGATTACGCTGAAGTTTTCAGAAGGGTAAACATAATAAAGGAACTTCTTGATCCTGCAGAAAAAGCCGAAATTGTTTTCATTGTTGACAATATTAGTGAATACAGGATCGATTTTGACCTCAGGTTCAGGAAAAGCCATTTAAGCAGCGGAAGATTTCCCGACCCGTCAACTGCAGGTAATTTACCAAGTGGCGAAACATATATTGTTCCTTATGAAGGAGAATCAGGTTTTAAAAGTGAAACAAAAGGCACTCTGCCTGTTCAGATAGGAAATGATGTTCTATTCTATTCTGTCATTGAAAATAGAGCTGTTGAAGTACTTGGAAGTGGAAGTTCACTCAAATTTGAAGAAGATTATCTGAAGAACGAACCGGCTTATGGCAATATGGCAGAACTGGGATTTGGTGTTCTCGGAGATTTCGGACTTGAGCCCATTAATGAGATATTACTTGATGAAAAACTGGGGTTTCATATCGCTTTCGGACGAAGTGATCATTTTGGAGGGATTATCAGTCCGGACAGTTTTTCGACACCCGACAAAGTGATACATCTTGACCGTGTCTTTATCCCTGCACTTCAACCAAGGATCACAGTCAGTTCGATAGTTCTTTCTTTTCCTGATCGTAAACAAGAAGTAATATTTAAAAATGGGAACTACACAATATTTGATTGATCAGATCTCAAGATTTGTAAACTTATCAGATATTTCGAACTCATATTCCGGATATTCAAAAATTTTCATTCTTGCTTCCGTATTACCTATTGAATAACAATAGAGATCTTCATATTCTTCAATATTCTCTCCCATATCTATAAGCTGGCGAAGATAAGCACTAATTGTTTTGGACTCTATGATCACTACTTTCTCCATTTCATCAACTACCGGACTGTGGCTGCGGGTCCGGTCATGATCAAACTCCAGAATCCTTCTCCCGTAACGAGTTATTCCTATAACTCTGAAATTCAGACTCTTTCCTACACCCGGGAGATTAAGAACGCTACGATCTGATGCAAGAAACGGAATTTTTTTCTGCTTTCTGATCTCTTCAATATTCTCTTTTATTTTTCTACTTTTTTGTGGAAAATTCATTACTTTCAACTGACTTGCTTTATCAATCTTGCCAATATACTTTTCTTCTCTCTGTTCCTGAACAGATCTTGCAATAGGTGTAAAATTATGATAATTTTCCATATATCCTTTAACACTGAAAGAATAATAACAAAGAATTCCAATATCATTAAGCGTTTTTCTTAGTTTCGCATTATGTCCTCTTCTTGAGGACGAGGTAATATAAACATGCTGATTAGTTACTGTCCAACCTGAACCTAATATCATTTTAATTGCTCTCTCAGTTTCCTTTGTTATCTCAAGAGGTGATTCGAAATGTGTTTGAATAATAAATTGCTTTATTCCGATCTTCTTTGCTTTTTCTCTGAAACCGGAAAGGATCTCACACAGTTCAGGTGTAATCCTTTGAGGAAGATAGGCAGGAAGTCTTGTTCCCAGTCTTACTCTTAAAATCTCAGCATATTTTTCACCGTTTTTCCTTTTCTTATTATCAGCAATCTTATTTAATGCCATTTTGTATACTGCTTCAAATAACTCTTTTAAAAATTTATCTGAACTCATTAAAGAGTCTCCGCCTGTAATAAGAATGTCTCTTAATTGAGAATCATATCTAAAATATTCCATAAATATTCTTTGCTTATCCTTCCATTTTATAACAGGCTTCAACTTTTCAAGATCAAAATTCAAATGTCCTCTCTGGAAATCATACATTCTCTGACAGCTTGAACATAATCCACCACAAGCTCTTCCTACAGAATCGGGAATGAGAATTGCAACTTCAGGATATCTTCTGTGAACATTTCTATCTCCAGGTAATATCCAGCCGGCTGCATTCGGTTTCCCCTCTTCGACCTTATCTTCCTTTTCCCAGGCGACAATGTGACCGAACTCCTCAATTAATTGTTTACTATACAGCACGTAATCCCGTATGGGGAGATCCGATCCTATGGCAAAATATGGTGCTCGCACCTGGATCAGGGCAAGATAGTAAGGGTTAACAAAAAAAGGTATTCCTTTCTTCTCTGCATCCTTAAGGATCTTTATTATATCAGGGTCAAGAGAATATCCGAGAAGTTCATTCAGATCATCAGGGTTTCTAACAGCAAATCTCAGATGGAATTTCCAGTCATCCCACCATTCAAGTACTTTTAAAAACTTTTGTTCATGAGAAAGATCATCTTCAAATTTGTATCTTTTATCAGATACTTTTTCAATTTCTATCCAGGTTATGATCTTGTTAATAATCCTTTCTCTATTCTCTTCATACAATCTTACGATCCTTGTATCAAGTCCTGATACAAACCTGTTCATCCATTCCTTCACCTTCCCCGGTGATGGTTTTTTAGGACTGATCTCTCCTCTGAATTGTCTGAAAAGCATTATCATATCTTCATAAAAATCAGGTTTTGCTCCTCCATTTCCATAATTTGTGCCAAGCCAGATCAATTTTATCGGATTACTGACTGCCTTTTTCCCCCTTAAATTCAAATCGGCGAATTCTCTTCCGGCATTCTCAACATAATCAAGTATTCGTATGGCTGCTATATCTTTACTTTCAATTGAACCTAATAATCTTCCGATATTCTTCCTTTTAATAAAATATTCATAAGATCTCTGATTTTTCTTAAGTTCATCAAGAGCAAGATTTCTGACTCCCACCAGTGCTTCCGTCTCATTTCTGGCTCGTCTCATTATATCACTCAGTTTTTTATTTTCCTTCAATAGCATATCTAAAAGTTTGTGTGATCTGACACTTATAGTTATTTTGTCAAGTTCATTTATACTGGTCATTTTGATTCTCTTTAATTTAAATATGTATTAAATCAAAGCCGTTTTCACTATAAATCTTTATTTTTTGAATATATTGTGATTAATTTTTAAAATTCTTTTAAGATCATCTTTTATCAAGAAGAAGTGATGAAATAATCGGCAATAACAGTTCGGGTTCACCTAAAATTCTGTAAATAGAGATGTTTTTATATGATTTCATTTTTTCCATATCTTTGTTTACCGAACTTTCTTCTATTTTACCAGTTAACCCTATAGACATATTATTCAGAACAATACCGTTCTCTAAACAAAATTCCAGAGAATTAATAAGAATATCCATTTCTTTTCTATCAATTGAAGTCGAAATAAAAACACCATTTCCGCAAATTCCCGCTATAATTGAAGAGAACAGAATAAAATCTCTGTCTAAAAGATTACCGAAAATTCTCCCATCATAATTCGGATGATAATGTAACTTACTTGATCCAGGCAAAGAATGGAGAGTAACAGGAATATTTAGTTTATAGGCATTGGCAATAATACTATGTTCGTTAAATTTAAATTTAGCACTATTCAGATAATCCCCTACTGCTTCGCCTGCACCTTTACCCTTTTTATCACCCTCTTTAAAAGCAATATTAAGAAATAATCCGGTTTCTTCTGCAATACCGGTGATCTTTTCTCCATCCATAAAGTTTTTTTTGTAATCGATGAACTTCCCTGCTAATGCTATTTCAAAATCCTTTATTAAGAATTCATCATTGATCGAAATAGCGGAGACCCATCCGCTCTGCATGAGATTGATAATTAAAGGAGATAATCCGTTGGAAAGTATTCGGGGACTTAAAGAGAAAAATATCGGATAGCCTCCCTTCCTTGCAAATTCAACTTTTTTAATAAGCTCTTTAAGTTCATTTCTTTCACTTGAAATATTGTAAAAATCCAGTATAGACCTGAGGTTACTTTTTCTTATATATGGTTTTTGAAACTTAGCGAAATTTATTTCAGACTTAAAATTCTCAAGCGAAAGTTTTTCAGATCTAATTTTTTTTAATAAAGTGAATTTTGAATATGTCATTCCTTATCTTGATCCAGTCTTGAATATTTTATTATGTATTCGATCGCACTGTAAACAGTAAGAAATACAGCAATGTATAAAATTACTGTGCCGATCCAGTGAAGGTATATCGGGAAAGGGAGTTTTTTGTAAATAATGAATATCGAAATAGCAATGATTTGAAAGAGTGTTTTATTTTTTGCAATTTTTGAAGCAGAAAATGAAGCTTCTTTCATATAAAAATATAAACGGAATGCTGTCATGAATATTTCTCTTAAGATGATAATTGCGGCGGCCCATGTTTCAACCTCACCGAGAGATACGAGCGCAACGAGGGCAGCGGAGATCAATAATTTGTCGGCTATCGGATCAAGAAATTTGCCCAGATCTGTAACCTGATCAAATTTTCTGGCAATATATCCATCTATAGCATCTGAAATTGATGCAAACAGGAAAACAATAAAAGCAATTATTTCTTTGTTCTCCATTTCTGTAAGTAAAATTACTATAAAAATAGGAACAAGAAGAATCCTCAGTAGTGTAATTAGATTTGCCTTAGTCATAATACATTTTATAATTAATAAAATTAAAAATCAATATACTTGACATTCTGTGCAAATTGAATTTAAAATTTTGGAAATAAAAGGAAAAAATAATGGCAAATCAAACTCAACTGATTCTTGTAATGTTAACATACGTGACCCTGCTTATACTCTGGGGTGTTTACAAAGGTAGAAAAGTCAAATCCAGTGGAGATTACGCTATTGCCGGACGAAACCTTCCCGGATGGGTTGCAGCCCTTTCCGAAAGGGCCACGGGCGAATCTTCATGGGCATTGTTAGGATTACCAGGAGCAGCTTATGCAACAGGATTGACAGAAATATGGACTGCTATAGGATGTGTTATCGGAATAATTACTGCCTGGTCCCTGATAGCAATAAAACTTAGGTCAGAAGCTGAAAAATACGATATTTCTACTTTTTCAGAATATATAGCAAAAAAACACGGAGATTCCGGAAAATGGATTAGGATAGTGAGCAGTTCAACAATAGTATTCTTCTTTTTTTTCTATGTAGGAGCACAGTTTATAGGAGGAGGAAAAACCCTCTTCACAATGTTCAATATAAATCCGAATATAGGAATGTTTATAACCGCAATGGTAATTGTACCTTATACGATCTATGGTGGTTTTCAGAGTGTTGTTCATACGGATGTAGTTCAGGCAATAGTAATGATCATTACTCTTGGAATAGGACCTGTGGTCGGATTAATATACATCTCCTCACACAGCGGCCTTTTTGCCAATTCAATTGCCGGAGCACTGTCGAAAGCGGGAAGCGGGTATTCAAGTATTCTTGATCTTTCGGGAGGTTTTACAGGCGGGATCGCAATAGCAGGAGGTTTGTCATGGTTTTTTGGATATCTTGGAGGGCAACCTCAGTTAAGTATGCGATTCATGGCAATAAAAAATCTCAAACAGGCAAAAAAAGGGCGTAACATAGGAATCTTATGGACAATTGTCGCATATATGGGCGCTTTATCCCTTGGTTGGATAGGACTTGCCATCTTTGGGCCAAATGGTCTTGCTGATAAAGAGTTTGTTATGCCTGCAGTTTTATTGAAAATATTTCCTCCTGCGATTGCAGCAATTCTTATTACCGGTGCAATAGCAGCAATGATATCCACTGCCGATTCACTTCTTATCCTTTCGGCTACAGAACTTTCTGAAAATCTTATTAAACCTATTCTTAATAATAAAAAAAGATCCGAAAGCCTTATGCAATCCAGGATCATTACCGGTTTGCTCGCCGTAATTGCACTTGTGGTTGCCTATCTTTCCCCTTCTAATCTCATATACACCCTTGTGAGCTATGTCTGGGCCGGGATCGGAGGAACTTTCTCTGTTGTCATACTTCTTTCTCTTTTTTGGAAGAAATATAACGGGAAAGCAGTTATATCAACAATTCTTACAGGGCTTATATTCACTGTTGTCTGGATCAGTACAGGAATGGACAAAGTAATAACTTCAAGAATTTTAACTTTTTTTGTTGCCGGTTCGGCTGCAGTAGTATCAACCTACATTTTCAGTAAGAGTAAGATAAAACAATAAAGAACAACTGATCAACTTCTTAAAAATCCTGAAGTTCTTGCGAGAGTGATCACAACGACCTCTTTTGCAACTTTGTTTAATAATATTGTACATTTTTTTATTGTTGTTCCCGTTGTATGAACATCGTCCAGTAATAAAACACTTTTCCCTCGTATTTCTTCTTCGTTAACAAGCTTGAAAGCTCCATTTAGATTTTTCAATCTTTTATTGTAATTTAATGAGGTTTGTTTCACTGTATGTTTAACTTTAACAAGATTTCTTTCAGATAGCCATAAATCCATCTCTTTTGCAACTATTCTTGCAATTTCCAGAACAGGATAAAATTCTTTCTTTCTATCTGGATCTGATGGTACAGGAATTACAACATCATAATTCTTCGGAAGTCCGCTATTTATTGCTTTCAAATACAATTCTGAAATATAATTTTTCAACGGTTCTATTCCTGATAGTTTATACAGGAGTATCAGTTTTCTCATCTTGCCTTCATAGATTGAGAAAGATATATGTTTCTTGTATGGTGGGTGCTTTAATGCACATTGTCCGCATATGTTATTCTCAGTTCTGATACTGATGGAACATATTTCACATACTGGTAATTTTCTTTTACCTATTTCCATTTTACATTTTTCACATATCAATCTTTCTTCCGGCAAAGATAGTGGTTCTGAGCAGATCAAACATCTTTTTAGAAATACAGAATTTTCAGTAATATGAACAAATAATGTAAATATGGTTTTAAAACTATCTTTGATCATGCCAAATCTCATAATACAATAATGATACAAATGGAATAAATTTTAAACATTTTTTACTATTTTTTTATCTTGAAATATGTTAAACTTTTTTGGTTTCGGAATTCGGATCTTATGCGCCCGTGGCTCAAAGGATAGAGCGTCTGCCTCCGGAGCAGAAGGTTGCAGGTTCAATTCCTGCCGGGCGTGTTATCTGAAATATTTAAAAATGTTAAATAAAATTTAAAGGAGAAATAAATGAAAAGAATCATTTTGATTTTGGTAATTACGGTTTTATTATTCTCTTTTGTTAGCGCTGATGTTTATATTAAAACAAAGACTCACACAGATGCAGTAGCTATTATGGGTCAGAAGCAACCGGCAAAAGATGAAATAATTGAACAATGGCTGGGTGATAATATTTATGCAAATATCACTGGCAAACAGACAATGATCATTGATATGAACAAAAAGATGGTCTATATTCTAATGCATGCAAACAAATCATACGTTGAAACGCCACTTCCTCTTGACATGAAAAAGCTTCTTCCTGCACAGGCAGCGCAGATGTTAGCTATGATGAAACTTACAATCACGGTTACTCCCACAACCGAGACAAAGGTCATTAACAAATGGAAATGTATTGGATATGACATGAATATGAGCATGAGGATGATGACAATGAAAAGCAGGATCTGGGCGACTAAAGATGTTCCTTTCGACTGGAGAAAATTTCAGGAAAAGTTTGGTGTTGAAACTTTTAAAGCAACAATGGCATCAATGCAGATCGGTGAAGAAGCAATTAATGAAATGAAAAAGATCCATGGATTTCAGGTTAGTACTGAAATGACAATGACCATAATGGGTCAAAAGGTTAAAGTTTCATCTTCAGTAATTGAGATCACAAAGAAAAGTGCACCAGCCGGCGTCTACACTATCCCTTCAGACTACAGAAAAGAATCAAAACTTTCTATGAAGGCTTTAGGCCGTAAATAAAAAATATATCGGGCCGGGATTTATTCCGGCCCATTATTTTTCCTGAACCAACTTAATAAACTTGTTCTTAAGCATAAGTACGACAAACTGCTCAACCCTTTTTTCGGCCTGAGTAAAAGATTCCCCCCTTTTTTTCTTTATGATCTCTCCGATCTTTCTTATATTATTAGTTCCATTGATGTTTTCCCAGACCTGAGTTCCTGTCTCATCAAGATGAATTCTGAAATACTGACCTTTTCCTGATATATCTATCATTCTTTTCATCATTTTATTCTTGAATTTTTCTTTTAATAGATATACCTTACCATCATCTCCTTCCTCCCAGCCAATATTTTTTACAGGGATATATTTTGAAAAATCGTTATTGTTCTCTTTCATATTGATATCATGTTTTATAATCTTAATTTATAATTAGGTCATCTCTTATCAACAATCTATTCTTTTACAGTATTAAGAGGAATCTTTACCAGCATGTAGCCCAGAGCAACAATTACAATTGTACTTAAAAGGAACGGAGAACCCTTCCAAAGATTCGGGATTGTAACATCAAAGAAAGCAAGTGCAGCAAATAGAAGTCCCATAAGTGCCTCTCCTGCAATCAAACCTGATGCAAGAAGCACACCCCTGTTATCTATTCCAGATATCTGTTTCTCTGAATACTTTCTCCTTTCGATAAGCATATCAACGACCCATCTGATTATTCCTCCAACAAAAATGGCCGCAACGGTCTCAAATGACAGATACATCCCGACACAAACCAGCATCGGGCTCTTTACCTTAACAAGAATGAATCCAACAGCCATAACAATACCAACTATAATAAGAGGCCATACCATTTCACCTCCAACGATCCCTTTGGAAAGCTGTGCCATTAATCCTGCCTGTGGGGCAGCGAGTACATCTCCTCCGAATCCGCCCTGATACCCAT